>CALMKG010000131.1 GCA_937867175.1 uncultured Propionibacterium sp.
CCTTCGCCGAGCAGACCGCGGCCGACGAGGTGACGCTGGCCCGGCGGGCGATGACGTGGCTGACCGAGTTGCTCACCGAGCACCCCGACGCACACGTCTTCCACTACTCCGACTACGAGATGGTGCGGCTGGCCAAGCTGGCCGCCACCTCGTCGGATGACACGTTGACGCGGGCGCTGGATCTGGTCCGGGGCCGGCACGTGGACCTCTTCCAGACCATGCGCACCCACTACTTCGCGGCGCACGGACTCAGCCTGAAGGTCGTCGCGAACACGGCGACCGGCTTCAGCTGGCGGGACGACACCCCCGGCGGCCTCAACTCGCAGTCCTGGTTCCTCGAAGCCATCCACGGCGCCGACGAGCAGACCCGCACCGAGGCGCGGCAACGCGTCCTCGACTACAACGAGGACGATGTGCGAGCTACCCGGGTGCTGCGTGACTGGTTGCGGACGCAGCCCTAGCCGGGCCGCCCCCGTTCAGCGGACGGCCGACCGGCCGGGGTCGACCGGCACCACCAGCACCTCGACACCG
This sequence comes from uncultured Propionibacterium sp., assembly GCA_937867175.1. Classification (GTDB taxonomy): domain Bacteria; phylum Actinomycetota; class Actinomycetes; order Propionibacteriales; family Propionibacteriaceae; genus Brooklawnia. Next base: position 532 of record CALMKG010000131.1, read on the forward strand.
TTGACCGGACGCGCCAGTTGGGCGCGCACCTCGTCGGGGTCGTCGACCGTGCGGGTCGCCCAGCCGAAACCGGACGCCAGCGGCGCCAGCTGACGGCCATGCGGCATCGCGAACAGGCCCTCGAACCAGTGGCTGTCGGCTACCTCCAGAGTGCGGAAGATGCTGCCCCCGTCGTCGTCGGCGACCACCACCCGCAGGTCGGGCACCGGTTGGCCGACCGGCATGTGCAGGCCACCCAGGTCGTGCAGGAAGGTCAGGTCACCGAGCAGCACCGTGGTCGGCTCGCCGGTGCCCAGCATGATCCCCGTTGCGGTGGAGATGACCCCGTCCATCCCGGCCAGGCCCCGGTTGGCCCAGCAGACCGGCGGGCTGTCGCGGATCGGGGCCAGATCTGCGTCCCGGATCGGGTTCGAGCACCCGAAGACCAGGTTGCCGGTGGCCGAGGTCACCACCTCCGCCGCCAGCCACGGGCCGGTGATCAGGCCTGCCTGTCGGCTCAGCCCGGCCGGTGCCGCTGCGGTGACCTGCCGGACGTCGGCGGCCAGCCAATCGTCCAGCCAGCCGTCGCCGACCGGTTCCAGTGTGACGTCGTCGTGAACCTGCCGAACGCGGCCACCTGGGTCGGGCCAGGTGGCGCGATCGGTCACCGCGACCAGTTCCACCTGGTCGCGCGAAAGCAGCCGGGTGACCGGACGCGACAGGGTCGGGTGCCCGTAGATCAGCACCCGCTCGATGCGGGCGCCGAGTTCGGTGTCGAGCAGATTCCGGTAGCGCGCGATCGCGCAGCGTCCCGCCCGGGCGTTACTGGAGGGTTCGGCGAGCAACGGCAGCCCGGCCTGCTCGGCCACCTCACGGGCCCGACGTCCGACCTGTGGCGGCGCATCTCCGGCAATCACGACGGTCCGAGGACCTGCCGCCAACGTCACCGGCTCGGCGGGCCGGGAGGCGCTCACCCGCAACGGTTGCACCGGTGCCGGCAAACCCGGGCCACCCAGGAACGGTTCGCTCAGCGCAGCGTTGACGTGCGCCGGTCCGGGATCGCGAGTGCGCAGGCCCCGCGCCGCGGTCAGGACGCGTCCCAGCCCCGCCAGCCAGCGGGCTGGGTCATCGTCGGTGCTTGCCAGATGCAAGTCGGCGACCACGTGCCGGCCGAACAGGCCGGCCTGCTCGGTGGTCTGGTTCGCCCCGCTGCCAACCAGGGTGGCCGGACGATCCGCCGTCACCACCACCAGCGGGACGCCGGCCAGTTTGGCTTCCATGACGGCCGGCATGAGGTTCCCCACCGCGGTGCCGGAGGTGACCACGACTGCCGAGCTGCCCCGCGCCCGGGCTAGGCCCAGGGCCAGGAAGCCGGCGACCCGTTCATCGGTGCGGGTGTGCAGCCGGAGGCGTCCCTGCTCGGCCAGCGAGGCGAGGCCGACCGTGATGGCCGTGCTCCGTGACCCGGGGCAGACCACGACCTCCTCGATCCCGGCCGCGACCAGGGCCTCTGCGATCGCCAGGCCCAGTCGCGTCGAACTCACGCGGCCTGCTTCAAGTCCAGGATGCGCAGGCAGCGTGCCAATCTGGCGCGCCACCAAGTATTGCGCTCACGGCCGGCGCGCGCCCTGGCCAGCGCCGCACGGTCGGGCACGGGCGGGCCGGTCAGCTCCAGGAAGCCGCCGCGGGCCACCAGCGAGTCGGCCACCACGTCATCGTCCAGCATCTTGACCGTGTTGAGGCCGCAGGCCAGGTCGAGGTTCGGCAACGCCGCCGCAGCCTGCGCGCCGGCCCAGATACCGATCGAGGTTTCCAGCGCCGAGCTCATCACCACGGGCAGGTCGAGCTGTTCACTCAGCTCTACGCAGCGCCGCCAGCCGCCCAGCGGTTGGTTCTTGAGCACCACGACGTCGGCGGCTCCCAGCTCGGCGACCCGCAGCGGGTCTTCGGCGCGGCGGATCGACTCGTCCGCGGCGATCGGCACCGCCACCCCGGCCTCAGCCAAGCGTTTGCGCAGTTCGACGAGTTCTTCGACCGTGGCGCAAGGTTGTTCTGCGTACTGCAGGCGGAGCGGCGCCATCAGGGTCAGGGCCCGTTCGGCTGCCTCCACCGACATCCCGCCGTTCGCGTCCACCCGCAGTTCGCCGTCGGGACCGAGCACCGATCGCACTACAGCCAGCCTGGCCAGGTCGTCGTCCAGGCACGAGTGCGGATCGGCGATCTTGACCTTCGCGGTGCTGCAACCCGAGGACGCCACCAGATCGGCCGCCCGCCGCGGCGAGACGACCGGAACGGTGACGTTCACCGGGATTCGAGTGCGGTGCCGGGGCGGCTCCTCGTCGATCAAGGACGCCGCCAGCCAGACGGCGGCCTCTGGATCGCCGTACTCCAGGAAGGGGCTCCACTCGGTCCAGCGGTCACCGCGGCGCAGTAGCATGCCCTCGCGGTGGTCGACGCCGCGGAAGTGCATCCGCATGTCGATGCTGTAGACGATCGCCTCATCGAAACGACCCGGCATTCTCAGACTCCAATCAGACAACCGACGAAGAGCCCGATGCCTGCGGCGAGCTCGGCGAAACCGGTCAGTTTGAGCGTGCGTACCAGGGCAAAGCCTGTGCCCCCTGTGATGATATGACGCGTGGCAGGCACAAGGAAGACCAGCGCGCTGAGCCCGAGAAGGGCCCACCACGTGGTGCCGGCGGCAGTGAGGACGACCGCAGCGACCGCGATGACCACGAGCAGCACATAGAACCAGCGACTGTACCGGTCACCGAGCATCGTTTCCAGCGTGCGCTTGCCGGACAGTCGGTCGCTCGGGATGTCACGCAGGTTGTTGCAGACCAGCACCGCGCACGACAGCGCGCCCATCGTGGTGGCCGCCGCCCAGGTGGGCCACGGGACGCTTCCCAACTGCACGTAGGTGGTGCCCGCGGTGGCCACCAACCCGAAGAAGATGAAGACGAAGACCTCGCCGAGGCCGCGATACCCGTAGGGATGTTCACCACCGGTGTAGTACCAGGCGGCCAGGATGCAGGCCAGCCCCACCGCGAGCAGCCACCACTGCCCCGACAACCCGACCAGCACCAGGCCCAAGATCGCCGCTAGCCCGAAGCAGGCGAGGGCGGCCCGCTTGACCGTTCGGGGTTGCGCGGCTCCTGAACCCACCAGCCGCTGCGGCCCGACCCGATGCTCGTCGGTGCCGCGGACGCCGTCGGAGTAGTCGTTTGCGTAGTTGACGCCCACCTGCAGGGCCAGCGCGACGAGCCCGGCGAGCACCGCCCGCAGCAGATCGGCGCCGCCGGCGAACACGGCGATGCCGGTGCCCGCGAAGACCGGTGAGATGGCTGCCGGCAGCGTACGCAGCCGTGCCCCCTCGACCCATTCGGCGACGCTGGCCACCTGGCGACCCCCAATCTGCACTGACTAGGCGTCCGGCGGCGCCCGAGTCATCATATGACCAAACCGGCGACCGGCCACCGCCAGCGTGACGCGCTCAATCGGCGGCCAGGGCCAGCTCGCGGAGCCGCTGCCGGTCGACCTTCCCCGATCTGGTCCTGGGCAGCGACGCGAGCCTCAGTAGCCGGCGGGGCAGCGCGGGTGCCTCGAGTACCGGACGCAACGCGTCCTGCCACCAGGCCAGGTCGGGCGCCGAGCCGGTGACCACCAGCGTCACGCGGGCACCCCACTCATCGTCGGGGACGCCGATCACGGCGGTTTCTCCGCGGCCCAGCCCATCCACCGCCCGTTGCACGCCCGCAAGGTCGACGTTCACGCCACCGCTGATCACCACGTCGTCCATGCGACCGAGAATGCGCAGCCGCGGTTCACCGTCGGGTGCGGCCAGCCACTCGCCGCGGTCGTTGGTCAGCAGCCGACCTTCGACCAGCGCAGCAGCGGTCTCCTGCGGATCACCGCGGTAGCCGGAGAAGACCACCGGGCCGCCGATCGACACCCGTCCGGCTTGGCCGATGGCGACCTGGACGCCGGGCAGCGCCAACCCGTCGATCACGCAACCACC
>CALMKG010000132.1 GCA_937867175.1 uncultured Propionibacterium sp.
CTGACCTGAGGCAAAGGTGTTCGTCGCTTCGCGACTTATCACAGACTTCAATCGCCTCGGAAGCGAGGAGCTTGCTCCCGCTTCTCTCGGCTCAATCGTCTGTGCCCCCGACGGGACTCGAACCCGTACTTGGGCGGGTTTAAGCCGCCTGCCTCTGCCAATTGGGCTACGAGGGCGTAGCGCGCTCAGGAGTCTACAGACCGGCGCTTCCGAGCGCCGTGCATGGATCTACCAGCATCTGGCCCCAACTGGCATAAACGTGCCAGTTGGGGCCAGATCGCGGCAGATCCTTTCAGCGGATCAGCTCGCGGGTCTAGGGCGTGTCTCCTTATGCGTGAAGCCAGAGGGTGATCGCGCGTAGGACAACGCCTCCTCGGTAGATGGCTGCGTGTTTGTCGTATCGGGTAGCGATCCCGCGCCATTGCTTGTGGTCGTTGAAGGAGCGCTCCACGACGTTGCGGTTCTTGTAGGTGACCTTGTCGAACTTTGGAGGGCGCCCGCCTGCCGACCCGCGGCGTTGCCGGTGTCCGATCTCGTCGGCCCGCTGCGGGATCACGGCGGTGATCCGCTTGCTGCGCAGCAGCGTCCGGTTCCCGCGACCGGAGTAGGCCTTATCGCCCAGCACCGCCTCAGGGCGGGTACGTGGTCGGCCTGGCCCGGGCCGTTTGACAGCGAGGTCGGCCAAGAGGAACTTCAGCACCGGCGAGTCAGCGGCCTGGCCCGCGGTCAGCGCGATCACCAGGGGGCGTTTGCGGCCGTCGACCAGTTGATGGACCTTGGTGGACAACCCGCCGCGGGAGCGTCCGATCGCGTGGTCGGGTGGCTCATGGGCGGGGTCTGCGGAGGAGTTCTTGTAACTCGACTCAGCCCCCTGTGAGGCCCGTTGGTCGCTCGACGCGCTTGGTGTTGGTGGCGTGTTGGTGGGCGCGGTTGATCGTGGCGTCCACGCTGACGGTCCAGTCGACCTCGCCCTTGGCGTCGGCCTCAGCGACCAGCCGGGCGTGGATGCGATCCCAGGTGCCGTCGGTGCTGAATCGCTTGTGTCTCTTCCACACGGTTTGCCAGGGGCCGAAGGACGCGGGGAGGTCCCGCCAGGCGATCCCGGTCCGCAGACGGTAGATGATCCCTTCGATCACCTCGCGGTGGTCACGGAAGGGCCGCCCCCGGCGGCCGTCCGAGGACGGCATCAACGGCTCGATCCGGGCCCAGGAAGCGTCATCGAGCACAGCAAAACGAGACATGAGTCAACAATCCCGCCCATCGACCCCAATCTTTGGGAGACACGCCCTAGGACGGTGCTGAATAACCCGCGCGTCGCGGGGTGCTGATCGGGGTGGGTTTGCGATCCTTGTTTCATGCAGGGTGAGGCTGATCGGCAGCGGGAGCTGTTGGACGTGGAGGCGTTGGCGGGACATCTGTTGGTGCCGGGGAGCGTGTTCGCGTTCCTGGCCGAGCACCGGTTGCGGTTGTTCCCGCCGGAGCTGTTCGCCGACCTGTTTCCCTCGGGGCGGGGTCGGCCCTCGATCCCGCCAGAGGTCATCGCCTCGGTGCTGGTGCTGCAGTCCTTGTACGGGCACTCTGACAGGGAAGCGGTCGAGGCGCTCACGTTCGACCTGCGCTGGAAGGCCGCGTGCGGGTACGCGGTCGACGGGGCCGGGTTCCACCCTTCGACGTTGACGTACTGGCGTAAGCGGCTGGCCGCCAGCGAACGTCCGGACCGGATCTTCGAGGCGGTCCGCGAGGTCGTCATGGCTACCGGTGTCCTGTCGGGCAAGACGCGGCGGGCGTTGGACTCCACGGTGCTCGACGACGCGGTCGCCCGGCAGGACACGGTCACCCAGCTGATCGCCTCGATCCGCCGGGTCGGCCGCGACGTGCCGGGCGCGCACGCACTGGTGGTCCAGGAGTGCACCCGGTTGGCCGAGGTCACCGGCGGTGACTACACGGTCGCTGGCAAGCCGCGGATCGCCTGGGAGGACGAGGCCGCCCGGACCGAGCTGGTGAGCGCACTGGTGGGCGACGCCCTGGCCCTGCTGGCCGCTCTCGACGCCGCCCACCACGACGAGCACGGCGACCCGGACGGCCTGGCGCTGCTGTCCGAGGCGGGTGGGAAACCGGCCGAGGCCCTCGCGCTGCTGGCGTTGGTCGCCGGGCAGGACGTCGAGTCGGCGGAGGGTTCCGACGGCACCGACGGGCGGTGGCGCATCGCCCGCAAGACCGCGCCGGACCGGATGATCTCCACCGTCGACCCCGATGCCCGGCACGCGCACAAGACCCGCGAACGGCGTCAGGACGGGTTCAAGGCCCATGTCGTCGTCGAGCCGGACACCGGGCTGATGACGATGGTGAAGCTGACGAAGACCAACGGGGCCGAGCACTCCGACGCCGCGGTGGGTGCCGACCTGGTCACCACCGACTCCACCCTCACCGCCACCCCTGACGCGCCGGTGCAGGTGCTCGGCGACTCCGCCTACGCCTCCGGTGACATGCTGGCCACGCTCGATGCCCGCAAGTGGGAACCGGTCCTCAAACCCTGGCCGCTGCGGCCGGCTGTCGAGGGCGGGTTCACCCTGGACGACTTCATCCACGACCCGGTCGCCGGGACGTTGACCTGCCCGGCCGGGCTCACCCGGGGCGTCAGTGCCAAGGGCAAGGTGACCTTCGGCGCCGCGTGCGCCGGCTGTCCGCTGCGGCAGCGGTGCACCACCGCCGAACGTGGCCGCAAGGTCACCCTGGGTGAGCACCACCAGCTCCAACGACAGCACCGCGAACGAGCCACCGACCCGGACTTCCAGGCCGTCTACCGACGGCACCGGCCGATGGTCGAACGCTCCATCGCCTGGCTCACGCGCGGAGCACGCCGCGTGCCCTACCGGGGCGTGGCCAAGAACGACGCCTGGCTGCACCACCGCGCCGCCGGTCTCAACCTGCGACGCCTCCTCAACCTCGGGCTCACCGTCCAGGACGGGACCTGGGCCATCGCCTGAGGGTGGGACCGGGGGCCGCTGGGCCCTTGCCACGCCGCCCCGATCGAGCGCAGGATGGCCTCAGGCGGGCGGAACGACCCCGACTGTCGCACCCCAGGGTGCTGACCTCACTGCCGCAAAGACGGCCTTGGCGGCGCTCCGCCCGCCCCCCTCACGCCATA
>CALMKG010000133.1 GCA_937867175.1 uncultured Propionibacterium sp.
GCTGCGGGTCAGCGTGTAGTGCCGGTTCTGGGCGACCTGGCTGGTGGGGCCGATCAGCCGGGAGAGCCGCGTCCGCCAGGGCAGGTGCGAGTTGAAGACGCACCAGAACTCGCCGTCGTCGCTCAGCCCCCGGGCGGCTTCGGTGAACATCTCGAGTGCCGGGTCGCAGTCCTTGGCAGTGCCGCGATGGAAGGGCGGATTGCAGACGATCACGTCCAGGCTCGCGTCGGCGAAGTCGACCAGATCGGACGCCCAACGGGTCACCACCGCCGTGCCGGCAGCCGTGCGCCGGGTGGCGTCCACCGCCGCCCAGGACGCGTCCACCGCGAAAACCTCGGAGTCCGGGTGCTCGCGGGCCAGCAGGGTGGCCAGGATCCCCGAGCCACAACCCAGATCAAGGTAACGGTCCGCGTCCGCGATCGAGCCAAGGTGATCAATCAGCAGTTGCGTCCCGGCGTCGACGCGGCCGGCGGCGAAGGTGGCGCCGTGCCAGTGCAGGTCGATCGGGTGGCCGGCGATGGTGGTCTGTCGGTGGCGGGGCCAGCTGAGCGGTCCGGGGATCGACCCCGACGCCAGCAGGGCGCGCGACTTCCGTTGGCCCAACGAGGCGGAGACCTCCCGGAAATGTCGGGCGAGCACGTCATTCATTGACCGGTTCAGGTGCTTCTCGCGGGCGGCGCCCACGAGCCGAACGTCCGGTTGGGCGTGGGCGGCAACCAGTTCGGCGTACTCCTGCAGCGCGCCCAACGACTTGGGAAGCCGCATCCAGACCAGGTCGACCCCGGCCAGGCTCGTGGCGTCCAGTCGCTCGACCAGCAACTCTGCAGCCGCCGAGGCAGTGTCGCGGATGTCGTCGCACCAGACACTCACCCGGATGCCGTGCGTGCGTGCCAGCCCGACCAGGGCGGGTGCATCCACTATGAGCAGATGGGACGCGTGCCCCGGGCTGGCGGTCGCGATGATGGCGTCGACGGGATCCATGGCTGAACGGCGAACGGGTGCACCGCGGAGGACGTGCCCGTTCGGTTCCTGGTTCAGGTCATTCGGTGGCCGTGAAGGACGCGAAGTCGTGCGACCGCGACCCCATGCCATCAGCCGTGGTCACGATCGGCTGGCCGGTGCCTTGGCCGCGTTCGACCTTCGGGACGTCATCAATCGAAGGCGTGAACACGTGAGCTCCTTCAAGGTGGCCGATGGTTTGCCTCGCCGGGTTCGACGACCGGCAAGAACACCCTAGCGCCGAGTCGCGAGGCCGAGCCAGCGATGCGTCACGGCTTGCTGTGGACGCTGCTTACCGTCCTCGCGCTGATCGGTACCCGGTGGTGCCCCACGCCGGGTCGGGTCGAGCAAGAGACGGGAGTCGGCGCGTCCCGACTGGTAGCCTCGGCCCATGTCCGCCAGCGAACTGTACATCCACGTCATCGCCGACAGCTCTGGTGAGACCGCCGCAAGGCTCACCCGCGCGGCGCAGGCCCAATTCCCCGACGCGATCTTCACGATTGTGCGCTATCCCCGGGTGAAGGACACCAACGCACTGCTCGGTGTCTTCGACCAGATCACCCAGGCGCGGGCCGAGCACGCCGATCGTCGGGTCGTGGTGCTGTTCACGCTGGTCAGGGAGAAGATGGCCAGCATGGTCGAACGCTACTGCGTCGACAAGCGGATTCCGTTCGCCAACATCCTCGGCGATGCCCTGAAGGCGATCGAGCAGGCCACCGGGCACGAGGCCGATGAGGTGGTGATGCGCCCCGTCGCGGTTGAGGCCGATTACTTCGACCGCATCAGCGCGATGGAGTTCGCGGTTCGGACCGACGACGGTGTCGCACCGGACGCGTTTCGCGATTGTGACATCTGCCTGATCGGTGCGTCCAGGTCGGGCAAGACACCGCTGTCACTCTACTTGGGCTATGTCGGCTACAAGACCATGAATGTGCCGTTGGTGCCCGGCATCAAGCCGCCCGACGAACTGTTCCAGATCGAGCGCTGGCGAATCGTGGGCCTGACCATCGACCCCGAGCGGCTGCTCCAGATCCGTTCGCGCCGCGCCAAGACGTTGGGCGGCTACGGCACCAAGGACGGCGGTTATGCCGACCTGGTCAAGATCTACGACGAGTTGGAAGATGTCCGCCGGATCCAGCGTTCGCTGGGCTGCCCAGTCATTGACACCACCGGATTAGCCCTCGAGGAGGCTGCGGCACGGGTGACCGACATCGTTGAGGATCGGGCCCGCAAGGCGGGAACGCAACTTCGGCGGCTTGCGGGCAGCCCGAAGATCGCCCCCTGAACGCACTACGCCACGACAGGCGGCGGTTCGGGCCGCGTCCGACGGCTGGTCGTCGATTCACGTCTTCGGCTGTGGACGAGGCACAATAGGTGCCGTGCGGGCTCCGCCGACGGGGCCCGGAGGCAAACGACACGGACCTCGTGCACGATTCCGCAAGTCAAAGGAGAACCCAGCGTTGACTGAGAAATACATCTACGACATCGCCGAGGGCGATGCCAGCATGAAGTCGCTGCTCGGCGGCAAGGGCGCCGGCGTCGCCGAAATGATGCGGCTCGGGGTCCCGGTACCGGATGGCTTCACCGTCACCACCACCGCCAGCATCGAAACCAGCAACAACAAGGGTGAATGGCCCGAGGGGCTGAAGGAACAGATCGCCGAGGGCCTCAAGCGCTTCGAGGAGCGCACCGGACGCAAGCTCGGTGGCAAAGAGAAGCCGCTGCTGGTCTCAGTCCGCTCGGGTGCCGTGGTTTCGATGCCCGGCATGATGGACACCATCCTCAACCTCGGTATCTCTGACGAGACCGTCGAGGCGGTTGCCGCCGAGGCCAACAACGAACGCTTCGCGTGGGACTGCTACCGCCGCTTCATCCAGATGTACGGCGAGGTTGTCGAGGGTGTCCCGCAGCACCTGTACGAGGACGCGCTGAGCGCGAAGAAGGCCGAGAAGGGCGTCGCGGGCGACACCGACCTGAGCGCCGAAGACCTGAAGGAACTGGTTGCCGAGTTCAAGCAGATCTCCAACGAGGCGCTCGGCGGCGACTGGACGACCGACCCGGTGGAGCAGCTCTACCGTTCGGTCAACGCGGTCTTCCGCAGCTGGGGCAACCCCCGCGCCGAGGTCTACCGCAGGGCCAACAACATCTC
>CALMKG010000134.1 GCA_937867175.1 uncultured Propionibacterium sp.
TCGGTCAGGGACACCGTGATGGCCGAACTCGCCTCCCACCCGGCCGGAGTGTGGGTCGCGCAGGCCGCCTATATGGGGGCACCGACGCCCTACCGGGACGCCCTGATCGCGGTCACCGCCGTTGCGGTGTTCACGCACGGCCACTCCGGGGAGCTGGCGCGCGACGTGGCCGGCCGGATCGACCCGACCGGCCCGAACGCCCACCTTGCGGTTCTTGTCCGCACGGCCGTCGACAACCACCTCGACCCGGCCGAGCTACGCAGATTCCTGGTCGCCACCCGCCGTGAACCGGAAGTCATCTCCCAACCACCGAGAGCCGGCCGGTTCCCCGGCGGTGGGCTCCCGCCCGGACCGGACGCGTTGCCCGCCCGCAGGGCAGAACACCGCACCCCGCACAAACCCGGCCAACATAGCGGCCCCAGGCCCGAAATCGGCCGCTGAACTACCCGACTCCGACCGGACGCCTGGACGCCTCCGGCGTCGCGACCATAACCGAACAAACCGAACCCAACAGGAGTGGAGTTTCTGATGACCGCAACAACCTCAATGACCTGGACCGACCATAGTGTCGCGGCTCAGTCCCTGGTCGACCAGGCACAGCACTGTCTGCTGCAGGTGATCGGGCTGATCGACGACCTGGGGATCGAACTCGGCGCCCTGTCCGGACTGGCCCGCGCTACCGCCCGACAGGCCATCATCGATGACGACGGCTGGCGCGAACTGGCCGGGCACGCGTCCGAGCAGCGGCAAGCCGCCGTCGACCTGAGATGCCTGCTCGCCGAGATCAGGACGGCGGTCACGCAGGCCGGGGCACACCTGCTGTCCTTCGAAACCGAAACCATCCCGGACCAGACGGTTGGGCGGCGGATGTTCGTGCTGTCCCGGGCGGTGCTCGGTGTCGACGGCGCGGTGCGGCTGGCGCAGCCGGCCACCGACGGGTTGCTCAGCACCCTGGTGGACGCCGAGTCGGCGTTCACCGCGCGCGACCGGCAGGGGCTGCGGCAGCACGCCAGGAAGCTGGGGGTCCGTTCCAGTGCCCTCAATGGTGTGGTGCAGCTGCTGCCGGTTGCCCTCAACGTCCCCGACACCTTGGTGGACCGGGCCAGCCTGCTCATCCAAACCCAACTCGGTCTAGTGGACCACTGACAGCTGCGGCCTGACCGGGGTGATGCGATGCAGCCGTTCCACCGAGAAATCGTCGCCGAACCGGGTGAGGAACCTGGCCAGCCCCGGCTGGTGACCGGCCTCGACGGTGAAGTCGTCACCGGCCAGGTGCATCATCCTCAGCGCGCGGCGCGCCGCGACCGGCGCCGCGTAGCTGAGGAACCCCAACAATCCCACACCGACCGCCAGCCACGGCAGCCCATAGACGGTGACCGCCCGCCAGACCGCCACCGCCAGCACCACAACCCGGGCCCGCCACGCGAACCGGATCAACACCATCCCGGAAGTCGCGGCGCCGGCGCCGGCGGCCAGCATCCGGATCGGCAGGCACGGCAGGCCGAGCACCGTGACCGGCCCATCCGCCCGGGTGACCCCGCAGCGCAGGAAACCGACCGCACCAACCAGCAGGGCGGTGACCTCCGGCTCGGTCAGCCAGCCCTGCCGGTACCTGGTGATCAGCTCGGCGGGAACCAGCACGGTGCGACGACCGAACCCCTCCGGCGCCAGCACCCGATGGTCCACCACCAGCACATCCACCGCCGGCGGCCCCAACCGCTGCCCACACAACGTAGTGATCGGTCCGGCCAGCAGCCCGTGCTCGGTCGGCGTGGGTGGGCGGGCCCGCAGCACCAGCCGCGCCACCCAGCGCTCCCCGGCCCGGGAATGCGACCAACAGGCCAACACCAGACCGGTCAGCCACGCAGCCAGGCTCGCCCAACCCGACGGCAACATGCCCGCCGCCACAACCGCGATCGCCATCCCCGCCAACACCGCCGGCAACTCGCCGACCAGCTTCAACAACCACATCCAGACCCGCATGACGCACCCCGCAGTCCTGTCGGCTTTGTCTCCACTATCGACGGTCCCACCGACAAACCGCCCGGGCCTGTGGACAACTCGCGAAACCGTCAACACCAGATCACTGAAACCGAAAGCGAACGATAGGAGAACCCATGGACGCCGACCTGACCGCCGCCCAGCGCAGTCTGCTGCGCGCCACCCAACTCATCCACGTGGCGGCCCAGCGCGCCGAAACCCAGGCCGCCCGCGGACTGGACGATCTCGAAGCGGTGCTGCTGCTCGGCGCTGTCCGGACGCTCGGCTGGCAGGCGATGGTGCTGCTTCCCGAAGGCCTGCCTCTGATCGGGGCCGTCCCCAGCGGGGTGGGCTGCCTGGCCGCGCTCGAGGAAGCCGAACAAGAACTGCGGGCCCGGCCGATCTGGGAGTACCCGGTCGGCACGTCAGCCCTGGTCGTCGCGTTGTGTGACGCGATCGCCACCACCCGGGCGGGGGCCTGGCTATGACCATCCCCGCCAGCAGCCTGCTCACCAGCGCCGAGGACTGGGCCCGCAACGTCCTGCTCGACGCCGACAAACACGACTCCAGCATCGACCCCATCCAGGGCTGGAACAGCCTCATCCAAACAGCCGCCACCGCCTGGAAAGCCCTACCCAACCCGGACCATGCCAGCCGCCCGTTCGAACCCGCCGCCCTGGTCGCCTCCCAAATCACCGCCGGCAACCCACCAGCCACCGGCGCCGGCATCGACCGCCGCGTCCAACGGGTCACCGACCTCGTCCGCGAAATCCCCGAAGGGATGGGCCCGGCGAGCACACCAGAAGAGGTGGCACAGGTGCGCACCGGAATCCTGCACCTCGGCTACCTGCTGACCCACGCCACCACCGTGACCCTGGCAGCCCGATACGCCGAAGCGAACCCGGACGGGGGAGTACCCGATCGTCGGCCGGTCTACGACCGGATCCTCGGCGTCGAACAGCTACTCGATGCCCACCTGCACAACAAGCCAGGCCAGCCCGGCACCACAAAGGCAGTCGTCCAACTGGAGCAGGCACTCAGCCAGTGGCTGCGCGTGGCCTACCAATCCGGCGGCGAACCACCCAATCCGATGACCCAAGTCATCCTCGCCGACACCGCCGCCAACCTGATCGGCAACTCAGCCGCACTATGCACCAACGCAGCAAAGCACGGACAACTCAACCAGTGGGACCTTCACAACCGGCTCATCCCGGCCCTCAAACAGGCCTCTGACAACTGGATCGAAACCCGCAACCTGTGGTCGACCATGATCACCCCCACCAGTCGACAACTGCCGGACCAGGTCCACGCCGCCACCGCCCTCCAGCAGGCCTTCCGGCATCCCGAACTGCCCGGACACCCCGCCATCCGTGCCGCCATCACCGCCGCGCTAGCGGTCAACACCGAAATAGCGCAGGTCAACCATCAGGCCCTGAACCATCCCGACCTCGTCGCCCCCGCCCGCGTCGTCACCGACCTCACCCGAGAAGTCCTCGCCCGCGAACCCAGCGGCTACAGCAAATACCAGATCTGGAACGCCATGAACCACCTCGAAGGGCGCCAACCGGTACCCTTCCCCGAAGCAGTGCGAGCCGACCTCAACAACCGCGGCAGAACCACTCTGCAAGCCGCCCTCGACACACGATCCGCGGGCCACGTCCTCGCCGCCAAGACAGGCACCAGAGCAGAGCTCGTACTACACACCGGACAGACACAAGCCCTGAAGGCCAACAGCAACAGACAACCGCCGCCACCATCTGGTGCTGGCAATCCACGCCAAGGCATGCCACGCTGAACACCCTTCGGGGAGGGCGCCGGGTTCGCCTGACTGGACGGCCCTGCATCGACTGCCGAGGGACACCGGTCAGGGTGAGTCAGCGAACCGGCGCAGGAGCGCGACCACGAAGCTGCCGCACCCCGAGAAGGATCTTGGCGCCATCGAAACCAGGCACCGGCAACAAGTTGAGGGCTCCTCGCTGACTCACGTTGTACTGCATGGCGGGTTGACGGTTACGGGGAAAGGCCGTTCAAGAACAGCATGTCAAGTCGGCCGATTGCTCCTTCGAGCCGGGTGCGGTGCCGAGCAGGATAGGCGTTTCGTAAACGACGGATAATGAGACGCCCCAGATCTTGCCCGCGGAGGAGTCTTGGGACGAAACAGGGTGTTCCAGAACTCGTATCGAAACATGCCAGGAGGCGAGCAGCTTTCGAGAGCGTTTGTGAGACGCTGTGGTATGAGCGGCAGCGATGTGTCCATGGACCCCCACTTGGTTGGGCTGGCGCGGGTGTCCACTGACGGACAAGACACTCGGTTGCAGCGTGATGCCCTCGTCCATGCAGGATGTGCGCGTATTTTCGAAGAGACCATTTCTAGTCGTCGAAGCGATCGGCCGGGATTGGCTGCTGCCCTGGATCATCTTCGACCAAATGCCGGTGACACGCTGGTGGTGTGGAAGCTGGACCGGTTGGGCCGTTCGGTGAAAGATCTGTTGACCATCGCTGACGACCTCCACAGCAAAGGGATTGCCCTTCGTGTGCTCAGTGGAACGTTGGCAGGCGTGTACACGCCCCATGGGGAGGGGAAGTTCTTCTTCACCGTGATGGCGGCTTTTGCCGAGCTTGAACGGGACCTCATCCAGCAGCGCACCGTCGCTGGCTTGGAGGCAGCACGACGGCGAGGAAGAGTTGGCGGCAGACCAACCGTGATGAGCCCGGACAGGCTGGCTGCGGCGCTCGCTCGCCGTGAGCGGGGGGAGAGCCCCAGCGAGATCGCCAAGGCGTTGGGGATCTCGCGGGCCACCTACTACCGGCACATCAACCGCGGCAGCGCCGCAGGCGCTTGATCCAAGTGAGGGTCCCATTCGTCAAAGGGGTCATTTATCCCTTGGCAATGAACCCAGCCTGCATCGACCGCAAGCCTCGAACTGACTATTTCAGCACCCGCCTGCGGTGCGGTGCCCGAAGCGACGAACCGTCGCTCGCTCCGCGCGGCATTTCTATGGCACCGGACTGCTCGAAGGTTCTTCTGGTTAGGTGAGCAGTTCGCCCACCTCTTGTGTTTGTTGTGTTGTCACGGCATGAGCTCCCGCACCGCTTGATCGCTGTGACATGGCGACTACACCCAGGGGTGAATCATGATGTCTGATCGAAGGGCTGGGGATTCTCGACGACGGGGCCCGCAGGACGCCTTGGCGGCAGGCGGCGCGAGGAGGCCGCTTGGCTATCTGAATCGTCCGCAGCGAATGGTGAAGCACCACCCAGTGCAGCCCGCTGCCGGGGCCGGCGAGTTGGTGGTCCTGAGCGGCTTCCTGGTGCATGAGGCCCGTGCGTGGCAGGGGATGTCTCGATGACGGCCAGGAAGGCTGCGGTGGCGACGCTGGATCGGGTGCCCCGGCAGTACGAGTCGATCCAGGACGCAGCCGTGCGTGCAGGTGTGAGTGTCAAGACGATTCGCCGACGGATCGATGACGGAGTGCTGCGGGCCTATCGGCTGGGGCGGATCATTCGGCTCGACCCTATGCAGGTTGACCAGGCGTTCACGCCGGTCCCGTCTTGGCGGGATGGGATGTGATTTGCGATGGCTAGGCACCGTAAGCGACAGTTCGGCGAGATCCAGGAACTCGAGTCGCGCATTCCGGGTCGTGGTCCGCGTTATCGGGCCCGCTACATGGGGCCGGACGGACGAAGATATTCGGCCCCAACGTTCGAGAGCTTCGGTGCCGCGGAGGCGTGGCTGAACAACGTGCAGGCCGAGATCCGGTTCGAGATCTGGAGCCCCGAGAAGGCCAGCCGCAAGACGGTGAAGAAGCCGACTGCGCCGACCTTTGCCGAGTTCGCGGAGACATGCATCGTGAACCGCATGAACCGGCCGGTGAAACCGTTGCGGGCTTCGACGGCGGAGAACTACCGCAAACAGTTGCGGCTGGAACTTGATCCGGTGTTCGGGGACATGCCGATCGACCAGATCACCGAGGGTGACGTGAACGCCTGGCACAAGGCGTCTGCGGCGAAGCAGCATCCGACCCAGACCGCGAACGCGTACCTGTTCATGAACTCGGTGATGCGCGAAGCCGTAGAGGCCAAGATCATCGCTTCGAACCCGTGTCGGGTGCCCGGCGCGAAGGGCAAGCCTGCTCCCAAGCATGAGCCGGAGAGCCTGTCCGTGGTCGAGTTGCGGGACTACCTGAGGGCGGTGCCGGAGCGTTATCGGGTGCCGTTGATGGTGGCCGCGTTTTGTGGGATGCGGTCCGGCGAGGTCCGCGGTCTGCGGATTCGGGACGTCGACTACGAAACGGGACGGATCACCATCCAGCAAGGCGTGAACCGGATCGACGGCGAATACCTGTTCGAGAAACCCAAAACGAAGGCCGGTATCCGAACCGTCTACGCCCCCGAGCTGCTTCGGGCCAGCCTCGCCGCCCAGGTGCAGGCAAGGACGAAGGCCGCCAACAGTGCCCGGGACCGTTTGTTGTTCACCGCCCAGGATGGCCGTAGCCCGCTGCATTCCAGCGTGTTGCGGGAAGCCCATTTGAAGGGCCGTGCCGCGGTTGACCGGCCCAGTCTGCGGGTGCACGATCTGCGCAAGACCGCCGCCACCCTGGCCGCGCAGCAGGGTGCCACCGTGCGGGAGATCATGGTGATGCTCGGTCACACCACCCCCGAAGTGGCGATGATCTACCAGGCGGCCGCTGAACAACGCATGAAGGACATCGCCACCCGCATGGACGACGTCTTCGCAGGAGTACAAGATGACCAGGAACAGGAAGAGCAGGGCGAAGCTGCTAGGTCTTGATGGGACGACCGTTCAGTGACCTCGCGGCCGCCGAGCATGGGCAGGTAAGGGCGTCGAAGACACTGGCGTCTTGTAAGAGCTGCTGCGCGCTTGGTCGCGCTCGGTGTCGCACCGCTGCGATGTCAAGCACGCCCGGAGCCTGGTGGTTGCCGGCGCCCGGTTGACGGCGGAGGTGATGAGAGTGTGGAGCGCTCCGGTCACCATGGCAGGGGGCACTGATCGGGTGCGACTAGGTCGCTGAACAAGCTGGGTTCACTCTGCCCGAGGGCAGTTACGGCTACCTTGGCGACGTCTAGTTGGAAGTCAACGGCGTCTGCCATCTTGATTGATCCATCCTAGGATTGCATCTGGGACAACTCCTCTGGCCGCGGCATCGGTGTGGCGCCGCAGGGATCGAAAACTTGTTCGAGTCCAACCGAGACGCCCGCTCGCACCCCTATTGGCGTCTGCGGTGACGGTACGACTAACAAGACCGAGGAGCTCGCCAGCCGCGCCGGTCCCCTCATGCAGAGTCAGTGCGACGGTGAAGTGCGGCGGCCGTGTGTTGGCTCTTTCCCATGTGAACCCCCGGTGTTGTCTTCTGCCTGGGTGATGCGCTCAGCATGACCGGCTTGGCGAAGGCGTCGGATTCCTCGCACAATTCCTTCCGCCGCAGTGGCCGGTCGTCACGTCGACCATGCGCCTGTTCTGTGGTACACAGCCCTCCGACCAGAGCTTGTCCCTCCGCAGCGCATGAGCGCGGGAAGAACGGCTGCCGGTCGCCGGCACCCTTGAGTCAGACGGGCGCAGAGGTCCGCAGAATCGGGCGTCAGAGGTTTGCAAGATTTGGGGTAACTTTTGGGGAATCAGAGTCCTTTTTGGGGTATCCAGGACCACTTCCGACCACCCCCGAAAACGACGAACCCCGGTCTGACTAGGCATTTAACCTAGTAGAACCGGGGTTGTCTGGGGTGTCCGAGAGAGGACTTGAACCTCCACGCCCTATAACGGGCACTAGCACCTCAAGCTAGCGCGTCTACCAATTCCGCCACCCGGACAGGTGTGTGCTCGGGAACCCCGAGCGCCAAGAAACAATAGCATCCCCACCGGTCCGGACGCGAACCAGGACCTGTCTTGGACTCGTGGCACCATGGAGCGGGAGCCGATGTCCAGCTCAGGAGGCTTGATGCCAGAACCACCCACCACCCACATCACGTCGTGGTCGTTGCGGCAGGAGTTCGTCGGCGGCGTGGAGGTTGAGGTCGGCCGTATGAGTCTGCCCTGGTCGATGAGTCACCGACAGGTCCAGCGAGTCCTCACTGAGCAGGCAGAGCAGGGTGGCTGGGAGCTCATGCGGCTGCGCCGCTATCGGGACGGCAGCCGCCAGGTCTGGCTTCGCCGCAAGGTCATCAAGGCGCGACCCACCTACTTGGTGAACAGGCCCGACTGAACCACGGGTCAGCTGTTCTCGATGTCGACTGCGATCCTGGTCGGCGAATCGAGCATCGACACGTGGAAGCCGCGACTGGCATCCAGTCCGATGAAGATCTGGGCCTGGCCTTCGAAAACCGGGTCCACGAAGACGCCGGTCACGTTGCCGTGGGCGCTGTCTGCGACCAGCCCGCTCGGGGTGGAGGCCCCAGTGGGTGGATACGTCAGCCCGGTGACGATCACCCGCAGGGTGGCTGACCCCGGCAGATCCACCTCATCGCCTTTGCCCTGCGTGCGTGGCTCATCGTCGTATTCGACCCGCCAGCCCACCTGATCGGGCGATCCTCCGGTCAGTTCGACCACGATCCGGTCGTATCCGGCGTGCGAGCCGACGCGTACCTCGGTGATGACCAGTTCTGGGCTTGGGCTCGCCGGGCTCGTCGACGTCGGGGAGTCGTCGAAGACGACGGTAGGGGTGCCGTCCGGTGCGTCACTGCCCCCGGGTGCGGTGGTCGTGGACGCAAGGGGGCCGCCCGATGCGCTGGAATCGGTGCTGGTCGGCGCCGGTGCGGTGGAAGCGGGGCTGGTGGAACCGCCCGTGCCGCAGCCGGCGATCGTGAGGACGAGCAGCCCGGCCGCTGCGAGAACCCGCATGCTTGTCATCTGGCGATCCTACGCGCGCCGGCGTCCCATGTGCGGGCCCCCGGTGATGTCGTCCAGCGCCGCAGCGATCGGTTCCGGTAGCGACTGCGACTCGGTCTGCAATAGGGAAGCCAGTTGGTCGGTCGTCCGCGCACCCAGCAGGGGAGCGGTCACCCCCGGCGCGTCGCGCACCCACAGCAGCGCGACCTGCGCGGTGCTCAGGCCCAGCCCGTTGGCGGCTCGGGCAACCGCATCGACGACGGCGGTCGACCGGGCGTCCAGGTACGGTTCGACGAACCACGCCAAGTGATCCCGGCCACCCCGAGAGTCACGGGGGATGCCTCCGCGGTACTTGCCCGTCAATACACCGCGTCCCAGCGGCGACCAGGGGAACAGTCCCATGCCATGGTGGGCCAACGCCGGCAGCACTTCCACCTCTGCACGGCGGGCCAGCAACGAGTACTCGATCTGGCCACTGACCAGCCGAGCGCGTCCCGGAACCGCGCGCTGCCAGGCTGCCGCAGTACCCAGCTGCCAGCCGATGTAGTTGCAGACCCCGGCGTAGCGGGCCATCCCGGAGTTGACGGCCTGGTCGAGGGCCGCAAGGGTCTCCTCGAGCGGCGCGTCGCCCCAGGCGTGCACCTGCCAGATGTCGACGTGGTCGGTGCGCAGCCGGCGCAACGAATCGGTGAGGTCGTCCAGTAGGGCGCGCCGCGAGGTGTCCACCGTCTGGGCGCCGCCGTGCGTCCCGAACCCGGCCTTGGTGGCGATCACCAGGTCATCGCGGCGCAGATCGGAACGAAGATAGCGGCCGACGAGTTCCTCGGCCCGGCCACCTCCGTAGGCCGGCGCGGTGTCGATGAGGTCGCCACCAGCCGCGACGAAGTCGCGCAGCAGGAGCCGAGCGGTGTCCGGGCTGACGTCGCCACCCCAGGTCATGGTTCCCAGGCCGAGCCGTCCAACGCTCAGCCCGCTGACCCCCACTGCTCGTCTCTGCATCTCAGGCGATGCATCCCGTCGTCAGCGCCGCGTCCGGGTTCAGCACCCCGGTGAGCAGCAGCACGGCTAGGCCGATTGCCAGCAGCACCCGATAGACCACGAACGGGGTGAAGGAGTGTGTGGTGATGTAGCGCAGCAACCAGGCGATCACGGCGTAGCCGACGCCTCCGGCGATCAGGGTGGCGAGAATCGTCGGGCCCCACGCGACGCAGGCGTCGGCGCCGATGTCTTTCAGCTTGAACAGTCCGGACGCGAAGACCGCCGGGATTGCCAGCAGGAAGGCGTAGCGGGTCGCAGCGGGGCGGGAGTAGCCGAGGAACAGACCCGCCGAGATGGTGCCGCCCGAGCGGGAAACGCCCGGAACCAGCGCAGCCGCCTGCGCCAGGCCGTAGATGATGGCGTCGCGCCAGTTCAGCTCGGTGAGTTCCTTGGCCTGGTGCGTCCGGGCCGTTCGGTCGGCCACCCCGAGCAGCAGGCCGACACCGCCCAAGGTGACCACGGTGATCCACAGGTTGCGCAGCGTGGTGTCGATGGCGTCCTGGAAGAACAGGCCGAGCACGGCGATCGGGATCGAACCGGCGATCACGAACCAACCCATCCGGGCGTCCGGGTCGGAGTGCGGCATCTTGCCCGCCAGCGAGAGCGCCCAGTGCTTGATGATCCGGACGATGTCCTTCCAGAAGTAGATCAACACTGCGGTCTCCGTGCCCAACTGGGTGACCGCGGTGAACGCAGCACCTGGGTCGTGTCCGGCGAAGAAAAGTTGGCCGACGATCAACTGGTGCGCGCTCGAGCTGACCGGCAGGAACTCGGTGAGACCCTGCACGATGCCCAGCACGATCGCCTCAAGCCAACCCATACGTGCTCCTCCTCGGTGCAATGATCGCCCGGCACGCGACGATTCGTCCGTCAGCCTAGTCCCGACCGCCAGCCGGCCGGCCTTCGAGGGTCAACCGCTTGCCATCGGCGGTGCCTCCGCCCGATTGCGTCGGACGCGTCCTCGACGTCAATTCAGGGCAAGATCTCAATTCCGGAACGGCGCACGCCGCTGCCAGCAGGCCGGCCTTGGGGAGCTTAGATTTGGCGCATGGACCTGACCCACCGGTACGCCTTTCCGGACCGGTTCGTCTCCGGGGCCATCGGTGAGCCGGAACGGCGGGTCTTCTTCGTCCAGGCGCGGCAGGGATCCCGGATGACGAACGTGGTCTGCGAACGCCAGCAGATCAAGGTCTTGGCCGAGCACTTGGAACGCGTCCTCGACGAACTGGAGCGTGCCGGGGGCCTCAGCCGGGAGCGGTCCGGTCGGCGAAATCTACCGTTCGATTCCGACCCGCTCGACGTGCCGTTGGACGAGGACTTCCACGCGGGCACGATGACCATTGCCTGGCTGTCGGAAACTGAGTCGCTCCGGATCGAGCTCTACGCACTCGGCGTCTACCACGAGTTCGTGCTGCTGGGTGGAAACCCCGCTGTCGACAAGGTGCTTGAGGTCACCATCACCCCCGACCAAGCCCGCGATTTCATCGCTCGTACCGAGATACTGCTCGGTACACAGGCCCCGTCCTGCCCGTTCTGTGCACAACCGATTGCCCCGGACGGCCACTTGTGCCCGCGCAGCAACGGCTATCGCAAACCCTTGTTGGACCGCACCGATTGATCGGCATGTCGTGCAGGCAGCACAAGCCTCGGCAGGTTGTGCCGTGTGGCTAGATTGTGCGCATGGATGCTTGGCCTGCCGCCCCAGTTCCGACTCTGCCACGCAGCGACGATCCTCGGCTCGAAGGGCGCGTTCGGGTCTTCGACACAGTGACCCGCGCACAGCGGATCGTCGGCCCCGACCACGGCACCGCCGGACTTTACGTTTGCGGCATCACCCCCTACGACGCGACCCACCTCGGCCACGCGTTCACCTACCTGACGTTCGACCTGCTGCACCGGGTCTGGCTCGACCTGGGGCTTGCGGTCGACTACGTGCAGAACATCACCGATGTGGACGACCCGCTGCTCGAGCGCGCCGCCGAGACAGGGCAGGACTGGGAGGAACTCGCTGCCGAGCAGATCGAACTGTTCCGCACCGACATGGCAGCGTTGCGCATCCTGCCCCCGCGCCACTACATGGCTGCCACCGAAACCCTGCACCTGGTCGTCGACACCATCACAGATCTGCGGGGCAAGGATCTTGCCTACCAGGTGGCTGACGACCAGTACCCGGACTGGTACTTCCGCAGTGCCGCGGTCGAGCACTTCGGTATCATCTCGCAGCTGACCCGCGAGCAGATGATCGCTATCTTCGCCGAACGGGGCGGCGACCCCGACCGCCCGGGCAAGGACGATGCACTCGATTCGCTGCTGTGGCGGCTGGCCCGTGCCGACGAGCCGGCCTGGGACTCACCCCACGGACGCGGCCGGCCCGGCTGGCACGTGGAGTGCACCTCGATCGCCCAGCGCTACCTGGGTGAGACATTCTCGGTGCAGGGCGGCGGCCGCGACCTGGTCTTCCCGCACCATGAGATGTGCGCAGCTGTCGGACGCGGCGTCGCCAACGGTGCCCGGTTCGCACATTCCTACGTGCACGTCGGGATGGTCGGGCTGGACGGCGAGAAGATGAGCAAGTCCCGTGGGAACCTCGAGCTGGTCTCAAGACTGCGGAGTCAAGGCGTCGAGGCCCCGGTGATCAGGCTGGCGTTGCTGGCCCACCACTACCGCAATGACTGGGAGTGGTTCGCCACCGATGTCGATTCCGCGCAGCGGCGAGCGGACGCCTGGCGCTCGGCCTTCGCCTCGTCCCATGGCACCCCGGCGGCCCCGATCATCGCCAACCTCCGGCGGGCCCTGCGCCACGATCTGGACGCGCCACGCGCGCTGGCAGAGGTGGACGAGTGGACGTCGGCCGTATTGGCTGGCGACGGCTCCGACCCGGACGCGCCGAGGCAGGTTGCCGATGCGGTGGATGCCCTGCTGGGCGTCCGTTTCGGCTGACCAGGCTCACTTGGGTCCGCCGCGATCGGCGGACAGGTTACGTCTGGCTCAAACCTCCGGGCTGATCCGCCGTGCCCCCCGATCAGCGGCTGAATCCTGCTCCGGGGCATTGTCGGACGGCATGGTGGGATTTGGAGTTGGGCTGGTCTGCAACGGATCGGGGCCCGATCGCTCGATGCCGGCTGCCTTGTAGACCTCCGTCTGGTCCAGCGTCTCATGCAGCAGCAATTGCTCGGCGATCGCCTCCAGCTTGTCCCGGTGCTCGGTGAGCAACGCCACCGCCTTCTCGTGACACTCGCTGATGATGCCCTTGATCTCCTGGTCGACCACCGAAAGCGTCGAATCCGAGATGCCCAACTGGCGCGGGTCCATGTCGTCGAAGACGACGGTGACCGGTCCGACCTTGGGCGACATGCCCCACTTGCCGACCATCTGACGGGCGATCGCGGTCGCCTGTCGCAGGTCAGACTCGGCTCCGGTGGTGATCACGCCATAGATGACGGCTTCGGCGGCCATCCCGCCCAAGGCGCCGACGATACGTCCACGCAGGTACTCCTCGTCGTAGCCGTACCGGTCGGTGTCGGGGGTCGACAACGTGACGCCGAGCGCCTGGCCGCGCGGGATGATCGACACCTTGCGCACCGGGTCGGCGCCCTTCTGAAGCATGCCGAGCAAGGCATGTCCGCCCTCGTGGTAGGCGGTTCGGCGTTTCTCGTCCTCCGGGATGACCACGCTGCGTTCCACGCCCAGCTGAATCTGCTCCAAGGCGTTGGTGAAGTCGGCATGGTAGACCAAGGTGTCGTCGCGGCGGGCCGCCCGCAGCGCGGCCTCGTTGGCCAGATTCGCCAAGTCTGCGCCGGTCGCCCCCGGCGTCGATTGGGCGATCGCCTTCAGGTCGACGTCCGGGGCCAACGGGATCTCACGGGTGTGCACGCCCAGGATCTTCTCGCGGCCCAGCTGATCGGGTGCACTGACCGTGATCACCCGGTCGAAGCGGCCGGGACGGGTCAATGCGGGGTCAAGCACGTCCGAACGGTTGGTGGCTGCCATCACCACCACACCCTCGGTGCCGTCGAAGCCGTCCATCTCGGTGAGGATCTGGTTCAGCGTCTGCTCACGCTCGTCGTTGCTGCCGGACGCCCGGCTGGAGCCGCGGGCGCGTCCGATCGCATCGATCTCGTCGATGAAGATGATCGCCGGCGCCACCTTCTTCGCCTCGTCGAACAACTGCCGGACGCGCTGGGCGCCGACACCGACGATCATCTCGATGAACTCGCTGGCCGAAGCACTGAAGAACGGCACTTCCGCCTCGCCGGCGGTGGCGCGGGCGAGCAAGGTCTTGCCGGTGCCGGGCGCACCTTCCAGCAGGATGCCGCGGGGTGCGCGGGCCCCCACCTTCCGGTATTTGTCGGGGTTCCGCAGGAAGTCGACGATCTCGTCCACCTGCGCCTTGACTTCGTCGATGCCTGCGACGTCGGAGAAGTTGACCCGCACCTTTGTCTTCTCGATGGGCTTGACCTCGCGCTGCATGCCGAATGCGCCCAGGCCGCCAGCACCCTTGGCGATGCGCCGGAAGGCCCAGAACATGACGGCGATCAGCACCCCCCACAAGACCAGCGACGAGATCAGGTTCGCGACCGGCCCACGCTGGTCGACCACCGGGGTGGCCCGCACCACCGCGCCGTGCTGCTGCAGTTTGGCGAGCAGGTCGTCTTGGGCGAAGGTCGGACGCTCGGTGGTGAACTTGGTGTATGTGCCTTCTGTGGTGGCGTCGTTGCCGTCGTCGGGGAGTTGGGCCTCGGTGATGAGCTCGCCCTGGATGGTGTCGCCGGTGGCGTAGATCTCCTTGACGTTGCCGTTCAGTACTTGGGTGGTGAATTCGGTGTAGGGGATGGTCGGCGGCGCGTTCTGCGCGTCCTGCCAGCTCAGCAGGCCCCAAAGACCGATCAGCAGCACGCCTGCGATGATCCAGAAACGCCAGAGGTTCTTGTTCCGCTTCGGCTTGTCCTCGCCTTCGCTGTCCTTCCCCTGACGTGGCAGGCCCTCAGTGCGCCATGGCTTCGGCGAATCCAGCGGGGGCGGTCCCGACGGGGCCTCGGAATGGGACGGACGGCGTGGCTCGTCGTTCGTGGAACGGCCGGGCGGGGGCGAGTCGGCCGTCCGCGTCGGCTGGGGATCTGACATCAAAACCTCCATGGTGGTCGGGTCAATGGTAGTCGGACGCCCGTAACCGCAGTCTGCGGCGACCTCCGGCCCCGGCGGAACTGGGCAGGCAAGCTCGGACTGCGGTCCACGCTTGACCTTCTCACGTGAACATTTGTGGCCTTACCGCCCACGCCCCGGCAGGCCGGTGGTTGACTGAGAGCCATGAAGAAGCTGATCAACGACCCCAGCTCAGTCCTTGCTGACGCGTTGCGCGGTGTCGAACTCGCGCACCCCGACACCGTGCGTGTCGACCACGAAAACCGTCTCGTCGTCCGTGCCGATGCGCCGCGCCCCGGCAAGGTCGGTTTGGTCTCTGGCGGCGGCTCGGGCCACGAGCCCATGCACAGCGGCTTCGTTGGTCTGGGCATGTTGGATGCCGCCGCCTGCGGTGAGGTCTTCACCTCGCCCACGCCGGATCAGGTCTTCGCCGCCACCGTCGCCGTCGACGGTGGTGCTGGTGTCCTGCACATCGTGAAGAACTACACCGGCGACGTGATGAACTTCGAGATGGCCGCCGAACTTGCAAGCGCCGAAGGTATTGAGGTGGCCTCGGTGTTGACCGCAGACGACGTGGCTGTGACCGACTCGCTCTACACGGCCGGCCGCCGGGGTGTCGGCGTCACCGTGCTGGTGGAGAAGATCGCCGGTGCTGCCGCGGAGGAGGGCTATGACCTGACGAAGCTTGCCGAGCTCGGGCAGCGCGTCGCCGACAATGGACGCTCCATGGGTTTGGCCCTGACATCGTGCACGGTGCCGGCCGCCGGGCGTCCCACGTTCGATCTCGCCGACGACGAGATCGAGTTGGGTATCGGCATCCACGGCGAACCGGGACGCGAACGTCAGCCGTTGGCGCCCCTGAAGGAACTCGCCAGCCGGCTGGTCAAACCGATCCTGGCCGACTTCGACTTCACCGGCGCCCCGGTGATCGTGCTGTGCAACGGGATGGGTGGCACTCCACTGATCGAGTTGTACGGGCTGTTCGCAGAGACTTGCGAACTGCTCAGTGCCGCAGGCGTTCAGGTTGCTCGCAGCCTGGTCGGCAACTACATCACCTCGCTTGAGATGGCCGGTGCCTCGATCACCCTGTTGCGCGCCGATGACGAGATGCTTCGCCTCTGGGACGCTCCGGTCGCGACTTCTGGGATGACGTGGTGACATCGGAACTCACCGTCCAGAACCTCGCGGCCTGGATGCACGCCTTCGCCGACGACGTGGTGGCCAACGAGGCATTGCTGACCGACTTGGACCGCCAGATCGGTGACGCCGATCACGGCGGCAACATGGTCCGCGGGATGAAGGCGGTGGCAGCGCTCGACGCTTCCGACTTCGCCAGCGCCCGCGACTACGCCAAGAAGGCTGCGATGACGCTGATCGGCAAGGTCGGGGGGGCCGCCGGCCCGCTGTACGGGACGCTGCTGCTGCGTCTGGCGGCAGCGCTGCCGGACGACGGCCCCATCGACCATGCCGCTTGGTCGGCGGCCCTGCATGCCGGTGTCGACGGAGTCCGCGACCGTGGGAAGGCCGCGGCCGGTGACAAGACGATGCTCGACGCGCTGCTGCCGGCGGTCGAGGCCTTCGACGCGAACCCGAACGATGCCTGGGCGGCCGCTGCTGCGGCCGCCGATGCGGGACGCGAAGCGACTGTGCCGATGGTGGCCCGAAAGGGACGGGCCTCCTACTTGGGTGAGCGCAGTGCCGGGGTGGCTGACCCTGGGGCCACCAGCAGCACTCTGCTCGTCCAGGCGGCGGCGCGGACCTTGGCATGATCGGGATCGTTGTCGTCTCGCACAGTCGTCCACTCGCCGAGGCCGCGGTCGACTTCGCGACACAGATGGTTCACGGCGAGGGCCCCAAGATCGCGGTGGCCGCCGGTACCGATGACGGGGGTCTGGGTACTGACGCCGCCGCGATTGCGCTGGCGATAGGGGAGGTCGATTCACCCGACGGGGTGCTGGTCGTGCTCGACTTGGGCAGCGCGCTGCTCAGTTCGGAATTGGCCGTCGAGTTCCTGGACGACGAGGTTGCCGAACGCGTGCGGATCAGCCCAGCACCACTGGTGGAGGGCCTGCTGGCTGCCGTGGTCACCGCGGCAGCCGGCTCCTCGCTGGATGCGGTCGACCGGGAGGCCCGTGACGCACTTGCCGGGAAGGCCGGGCACATCGCCGAGGGCCAGGACGCGCCTCCGCCGCTGGAGATCCGCCCAGCAATCCAACGCCCCCAGCCGCCACGGCGCGTGGTCTGGCGGACGACTGTGCGCAACCCGCACGGAATCCATGTGCGTCCGGCGGCGGCGATCGTCACCGCGTTGCGCGGACTGGACGCAGAAGTGCTGTTGAGCAACGCCACCACCGGACGCGGACCGGCCTCGTCCGACAGCCTGAGCCGGATCACCGCGCTGCAGATCGCGGCCGGGCAGATCTTGGAGGCTCGGTTCGCCGGTCCGGACGCCGAACTTGCCCGTGACGCGCTGGCCGAACTGGCCGGTCGCGACTTCGGCGAGAACCTGGAGTCCAAGCCCACCCGCGTCGGCTCGCAACCTGCCCAGCGCGTCGAGCGGGTGAGCGCGGACTCACTCGAGCTGCCGGCCGCAGCTGAGCATCAGACCGTGGTGGGCAGAATCAACCGAAGCACCGCGCGTCCGTCCACAGCCGGCTACAAACCCGCCGCGCCGAAGGAGGAACTGGTCCGCTTCACCAAGGCGGTGGCGGTCGTCGACGAGTTCTTGGCAGGGCTGGGGGACAACGGGTCGGGCATCGCAGGCATCGTCGATGCTCAGCGGATGATGCTGGACGATCGCGAACTGCAGCATGGCGTGGTGGGGTTGATCACCGCCGGGTTCAGCGCGGTGGACGCGGTAGAGCGGTACCTCACCGACCGGGCCCATGAGTTCGACCAGTTCGCCGACGCCTACCTGCGGGAGCGTGGCCAGGACGTGCGGAGCCTGCGTCGCCTGCTGCTGTTGGCGCTGATGGGCAGGCCGCTGGCCGATCAGGGACCCGATGAGGCACGGATCTGGCTGCTGGAGGAACTGGACGTGGCCACCGCGGTGCGCCTCGACCCCCGGACCTGCTTGGGTGTCATCACGCTGGCCGGCGGATCGTCGGGGCACGGCATGTTGGCTGCGCAGGCCAGGGGTATCCCGATCCTGACCGGGCGGCCGGACGCGGAGAAGATCCCTGACGGCGCGCTGGTCGCCTTCGACCCGGTCACCCGGGAGCTGTGGCTGGACGTCACCCCCGAATTGCGCGCCGAGTTCGACCAACGCAACCATGCCAGGGTGGCCGACGCCGAGCAGGCCCGTTCCCGCGCCCACGAACCAGCCCTCACCACCGATGGTCGCCGGATTCTGGTCGAGGCGAACGTCGGTTCGCTGGCCGACGCGATAGTGGCTGCCAGAGAGGGTGCGGAAGGCAGCGGTGTGGTACGCACCGAGGTGCTTTTCGGCGCATCCCCGACGGCGCCCACAATCGAGGAGCAGACCGACCTCTTGGTCCGCGTGGGCCACGCGATCGGGGGGCCGATCACGGTGCGGAGCTGGGATCCAGCCGGTGACAAGCCGATGGCCTTCCTGCCGCATGCCGTGGAGGACAACCCGGCGCTGGGGGAGCGCGGCATCCGGTTGATGCGCCGGCTGCCAGAGCTGTTCGCCGATCAGATGCGGGCGGTTCTGTTGGCCTCCCGTCAGGTTGAGGTGCGCCTGATGCTGCCGATGGTCACGGTCTGTGACGAGGTGGTCTGGGCCCGCAGCATCTTCGAACAGGTGCGAGCCGAACTGGACGCGCCACCGATTCCGCTCGGGATGATGGTCGAAGTGCCGGCCGCCGCCATCCGGGCGGCAGACTTCGCCGGGCTGGTCGACTTCGTCAGCATCGGCACCAACGACCTCAGCCAGTACACCCAGGCTGCCGACCGCACCAACGGCACGGTCCGAGACCTTGCCAGGCAGGACGCTCCGGCTGTCCTCGACCTTGTGCGGGCGACCTGTGAAGGACTGCACGGCGTGCCGATTGCGGTCTGCGGCGACCTGGCCAGCGACCCGTCGGCAACCGCGACGCTGATCGGCTTCGGGGTCACCGAGCTGAGCGTGCGTCCTCGGATGGTCGCCGAGATCAAGCAGGCCGTCCGGCTCGTCTGACTCCGCGCAGATGGCTGGCAGTCGAGGGCACCCTTGCGCCTGCACTACGCTGATGGGCGTGAGCAAGTCATTCGAGGACCTGTACGCCCAGCTGAGCCAGATCGCCGTCACCCGGCCTGAGGGGTCTGGCACGTTGGAGCGCCTGGACGCCGGAGTGCACACGATCGGCAAGAAGATCGTCGAAGAGGCCGCCGAGGTCTGGATGGCGTCCGAGTACGAGAGCACGGAGGCGGCCGCCGAAGAGATGAGCCAGCTCATCTACCACGTGCAGACCATGATGGTGAAGCTCGGCCTCACCCCCGACGACATCTACCGTTACCTGTGACCTGCCACCGCATCCGAGTCGACAAGGAAGCCCGCCGTGCCTGAGCTACTCAAGATCGCCGTGCCCAACAAGGGCTCGCTGTCCGAAGCCGCTGCCACCATGCTGACCGAGGCCGGTTACCGGCAGCGCAGCGATCTGAAGGATCTGGTGCTGGTCGATGAGGCCAGCAAGGTCGAGTTCTACTACCTGCGGCCGCGCGACATCGCCGTCTACGTCGGCGAGGGGACGCTCGACCTGGGCATCACCGGGCGAGACATGCTGTTGGACTCCGGTGCCGACGCCGAAGAGATCATGACACTCGGCTTCGGCGGAAGCAGGTTCCGCTTCGCCGCACCCGCCGGCTCGAACTACCAGGTCGGGGACCTGGCCGGCAAACGAGTCGCCACCAGCTACCCCGGTCTACTGCGCCAGTACCTGGCCGAGCGTGGCGTGGACGCCCGTCTGATCCACCTTGACGGGGCAGTCGAGTCGTCCATTCGGCTTGGTGTCGCGGACGCGATCGCCGATGTGGTGGAGACCGGTACCACTTTGCGCAGGGCGGGCCTCGAACTGTTCGGTGAGGCGATTCTGGTCTCGGAGGCCATCCTGGTGCGTCGCCCGGCCAGCCGCGGTGAGATCGATCAGGTGGCGCTCGACCATTTGTTGCAGCGACTGTCCGGTGTTCTGGTGGCCCGCAACTACGTCCTGATGGACTACGACATCCCTACCGACCTGCTGGATCAGGCGTCCGCGCTCACCCCGGGTCTTGAGAGCCCCACCGTTTCGCCGCTGGCGAAGCCGGGCTGGGTGGCGGTCCGTGCACTCGTGCCGGCCAAGGACCACCAGCTGCTGATGGACGACCTGCATGATTTGGGCGCCCGAGCGATCCTGGTCTCGGAGTTGTCGGCCTGCCGCCTTTGAGCCGACCGGCACGATGGCAGGAAGCGCCGGCGTCCGCCCGCCGGTGCCGGGTGTCTCACTCGATCCCGTGCTTCTTCAAGATGTTGGCGACCTCGTCGTCTGCGCTGGCCGGCGTCGAGCCGGCGGGCCCGGCTTGCTGGGACGCGGCCGGCAGTGGCGGGGGTTGCTGAGGCTTGGCCGGGGCGTTCTTGGCCTGCTGCTGCCTGGACTTGGCGGCCTGCCCGGCGAGCCGCTGGCGGTCCTTGGCGGCCCGGGTGGCCTGACGTTGTATGACCTCTTCGCGGGTGGGCGCCTTGATGAAACCGCCGATCAGGTAGACGATCAGGCCTAGTACGCCCACCGCGATACCCACCCAGGTGGCGGTGTCCATCGGCTTGTGGCGGACCCAGTCGATCACCCCTCGCACACCCTGCAGCAGCAGGTCTGTCAGGCCGGTGACCAAGGCCCCGACGATGACCAGGATGATGCCCACCCCGCGGGCGAGATGGCGGGGGCTCTGCTTTGAGTTCCACATGATCAGCGTCCAGACTGCCGCCACGATCCCCAAGCCGATGCTGATCAGACTGATGATCACCGTGTCACTCATGGTGAAAGCCTGTCACAGGCGCGTACCGAGTTGGGCTTGAATGCGCCGATGGGCTAGGCTTGCGGGGCTGATCGGTCCCAACGGATCGGTCCCAACGAAGTGAGGGCCCTGACCCTCCACCTTTGGCCGCACCATTCACGCAGGCCCCGGGTTGGTTTGCACAGCTCCGGCATCACGCCGGACGCTCGGACGTGCGTCGTCCGGCGGCAGTTGTGTGTCAGGCCTTCGCGTCCGCGGAGGCCTTTCTTCGTTCTCGGGGTGACCACCGCGTCCGCTGGAGAACCGTTCGGCACAACCAACAGGCATTGGAGGAAAAGCCATCAGCAACGAATTCCGCATCAACGAGCGGATCCGGGTGCCAGAAGTGCGCCTGGTCGGGCCGCAGGGCGAGCAAGTAGGTATTGTCCGGCTCGAGCAGGCACTGCAGCTTGCCCGTGAGGCCGATCTCGACTTGGTCGAGGTCGCCCCGGACGCCAGGCCGCCGGTCTGCAAGCTCATGGACTACGGGAAGTTCAAGTATGAGAACGCCCAGAAGGCCCGTGAGTCGCGCCGCAACCAGGCCCACACCGTCATCAAGGAAATGAAGCTGCGACCCAAGATCGACGAGCACGACTATGAGACCAAGAAGGGTCACGTCGTGCGCTTCCTCAAGGGTGGCGACAAGGTGAAGATCACCATCATGTTCCGTGGCCGCGAACAGTCGCGTCCGGAGCTCGGTGTCAACCTGCTCAGGCAGCTGGCCGAAGACGTCTCAGCGGATGGTGTGGTGGAACAGGCCCCCCGGCTGGAGGGCCGCAACATGCACATGGTGCTGGCCCCGACCCGCAAGAAGAGCGAGGCTCGCGCCGAAGAGGCCGTGCAGCGGGAACGCAGAGCTGCCGAACGGCAAGCTGCTGCTGAGGAGGAGCGGCGCGTAGAGGCACAGCTGCGGGCCCAAGGTGTCGGCCAACCGAAGAAGAAGCGTGGTCCGTCCGACAACATGGACCCCGATATCGACCTGTAGATCACTGGGCTCCGCAGTGGTGGGGCCCTGCCCGGAGCGCCTGTGCGCGTCCGGACGATTGAGAGAATGGAGCGGCACCATGCCGAAGATGAAGACGCACTCCGGTGCCAAGAAGCGGTTCAAGGTGACCGGCAACGGCCAGTTGAAGCACAAGCGTGCCGGTAAGGGCCACCTGAACGAGCACAAGTCGTCGCGGCGCACTCGCCGGCTGAGCGTGGACGGTGTCCTGGAGGGCACCGACGCGAAGAAGATGAAGCGGCTCATGGGCGGCTACAAGCCCAAGTCGAAGCGCGGCTGAGCGGGACCTCCGCGAGTCCCTCACCAACAGAACCACACGAGGAGCACGAAAATGGCACGCGTCAAGCGCGCAGTCAATGCACACAAGAAGCGCCGCGAGGTCCTTGATCAGGCCTCGGGTTACCGCGGCCAGCGGTCTCGCCTGTACCGCAAGGCCAAGGAGCAGTCGCTGCACTCGGCCACCTACGCCTACCGCGATCGTCGCACCAAGAAGCGCGACTTCCGCGGTCTGTGGATCCAGCGGATCAACGCCGCCTGCCGCGAGAACGGCATGACCTACAACCGGTTCATCAACGGGCTGAAGAACGCTGGCGTCGAGGTCGACCGCAAGATGCTGGCCGAGCTGGCCGTCAATGATGCGGCGGCGTTCACTGCGTTGGTAGATGTCGCCAAGGCGAACCAGCCGGTCGTGGTTGCCTGAGGCAGTGACAGACCACCTCGACGGACCGATCGACCTCGCACCGATCTCAAAGGCGCAGGTACGGTCGGCCCGCCGGCTGTTGGCGCGCAAGGGACGCGAGGCGGCCGGCGAGTTCCTCGTCGAGGGCACCCAGGCGGTGGGGGAGGCGCTGGCCGAACCCGGCCTGGTGCGGTTGCTCATCGTGGACGAGCCGTCCCGGCACACCCAGCTGCTGGGCTTGGCGACCGGCCTGCCGGTGGTGCGGGCCAGCGCGCCCGAGATCGCGCAGTTGGCTGACACGGTCACCACGCAGGGCATCTTCGCGATCGTGCGTGACTCACCGGTCGGCCTCGCCGACCTGCCGGCGCGTCCGCAGTTGGTGGTGATTTGTGCACAGGTACGCGACCCCGGCAACGCCGGCACGGTGATCCGCTGCGCGGACGCGTTCGGGGCGGACGCTGTCGTGCTGACCCACGGCTCGGTGGAACGCACCAACCCCAAGACCGTCCGCGCCTCGGTGGGCAGCATCTTCCACCTGCCGGTGGTGCAGGGCGTGGAGTTTGACGATGCCATCGCATGGGCCCGGGCAGCCGGTCTGCAGGTTCTGGCCGCCGACGCTGGGGGCGACGACCTGGACGAGTTGGCCGCTGCGGGCGGACTCACGCGTCCCACTGCCTGGGTGCTCGGCAACGAGGCTTGGGGCCTGCCCGCCGAGCTGCTCGCCCAGGTGGACCGGGTGGTCTCGATCCCGATGTGGGGACGCGCGGAGAGCCTTAATCTGTCGACGGCTGCAGCCGTCTGCCTGTACGCCACCGCCAGCGCCCAGCGCCGCGGCCAGCATCCGGCCCCATTGGGTGCAGAAAATGAGCAAGACCGACCGTAGCTGCACCCAATCCCGGGGCGGTGGGCTGGTCGGTTAGGATGACCTCATGGTTGAAGGCGAAGTGATCCGGACGGCCCGCCATCTCGGCGGTGTCGCGGACTTTACCGTGCAGGTCTAGGCCTGCCACTCGCCACGCCGCCCACCGCTGCAGCGCTTGTTCGCGCATCCCTCGTGGCTCACTAGACTGACCACGGCATGCTCGCGCGCACGGCGGACGCGGCACCCGCCGACACCCAGAGACAACCGAGGGGAGCCATGACCGCCTCAACCAACACAGATCGCCAACCCGATCCACTCGATACCGGGTACGTGCTCGGCTTGGTCGACACGGCGCTGGACGCCATCGCCGCCGCCATGACCGGCGCCGAACTCAAGCAGATACGCATCGACCACGCCGGTGAGAAGTCCCCGCTGGCACTGGCGAACCGGGCCATCGGACAGCTCGAACCGGGCCAGCGCAAGCACGCCGGTCAACTGGTCGGTCAGGCCCGTGGCCGGGTCAACCAGGCGCTGGCCGCCCGCCAGGCCGAGGTGGACGCCGCCGAGCTGGAGGCGACCCTGCTGGCCGAGCGGGTCGACGTGACGCTGCCGGTAGACCTGCACCCGGTGGGGGCGCTGCACCCGGTGACCGCCCTGTTGAACGACATGTCGGACGTCTTCATCGCGATGGGTTGGGAGGTCGTCGAGGGCCCCGAACTCGAATCGGAGTGGCTGAACTTCGATGCGCTGAACATGCCAGAGGTGCATCCGGCTCGCGGCCTGACCGACACGCTGTTCGTCGACCCGCCGTCCGACCGCAAGCTGCTGCGCACCCAGACTTCGCCGGTCCAGATGCGTACCCTGCTCAGTCGCGACGTGCCGATCTACATGGTCAGCCCCGGCAAGGTCTTCCGCGCCGATGAGTATGACGCCACCCACCTGCCGATGTTCCACCAGATGGAAGGACTAGCGGTCGACAAAGGCATCCACCTCGGTCATCTGAAGGGCACCCTTGATCACTTGGCCAGGGCCATGTTCGGCGATGTGCGCACCAGACTGCGTCCGCACTACTTCCCGTTCACCGAGCCGAGCGCCGAGATGGACCTCGAGTGCTTCGTGTGCCACGGTGAGTCGGTTGGCAACCCCGATCGTCCCTGCCGCACCTGCAAGTCGGAGGGTTGGATCGAGTGGGGCGGTTGCGGCGTGGTCAACCCGCGCGTCCTGAAGGCCGCCGGTATCGACACCGATGTCTACTCAGGATTCGCGTTCGGCATGGGTGTCGACCGCACCGTGATGTTCCGCAACAACGCCCCAGATCTGCGCGACTTCGTCGAAGGCGACGTCCGCTTCCCCCGTTCGCTGCGAGGAGGTGCCCGATGAGGGTCCCGATGTCATGGCTGCGTGAACTGGTCACGCTGCCCCCCAACGTCACCACCGCCCAAGTCGCGGACGCGCTCACCCGCGCGGGCCTGCAGGTGGAGCGCATCGAGCGCTCTGGTGTCGAGGTCAGCGGGCCGGTGGTGGTGGGACGCGTCCTGGAGTTCACCGAGCAGCCGCAGCGCAACGGCAAGGTGATCCGCTGGTGTCAGGTGGACGTCGGCGAGTTGGCGCCTCGCGGGGTCATCTGCGGCGCCCGCAACTTCGAGAGCGGCGACCACGTCGTGGTGGCACTGCCGGGCGCAGTGCTGCCCGGTGGCTTCGAGATCACCGCCCGCAAGACCTACGGCCGCGTGTCGGACGGCATGATCTGCGCCGAGGACGAGCTGGGCTTGGGCACTGACCACAACGGCATCATGGTGCTGCCCGAGCAGGTCAACGGCCGCCCGCAGGTGCTGGGTGCCGACGCCATGGTAGTGCTACAGGCCCGCGACGAAGTGCTGGAGATCGACGTCACCCCCGACATCGGCTACTGCCTCAGCATGCGCGGCATCGCCCGCGAGGCCGCCCAGGCATTCGGGGTCGCGTTCACCGACCCCTACCTGATCGGTCGCGTGCGCCCGACCGAGGGTGGCTACCCGATCCGATTGGAGTCCGAGAACTGCACGGTCTTCGTTGCGCTGACGATCAAGGACGTCGACCCGGACGCTCCCACGCCCACCTGGATGGCGGCTCGGCTGGTGGCCGCCGGGATGCGTTCGATCAGCCTCGACGTCGACATCACCAACTATGTGATGTTGGAGTCCGGGCAGCCGCTGCACGCTTACGACGCTGACCGGTTGCAGGGCCCGATCGTGGTCCGGCAGGCTGCGCCGGGGGAACGGTTGACCACCCTTGATGATGTCGTCCGCAAGCTGTCGCCAGACGACCTGCTGATTACCGACGACTCCGGGCCGATCGGCCTGGCCGGCGTGATGGGCGGCCAGACCACCGAGTTGACACCGACCACCCGCAACATCGTGCTCGAGGCGGCCCGTTTCGATCCGGTGACCATCGGACGCACCTTCCGTCGGCACAAGCTGCCGTCCGAAGCGTCCGCCAGGTTCTCGCGCGGCGTTGACCCGGCGCTGCCGCTGGCCGCTGCCCGGATGGCTGCCCGACTGATGGCCGAGCTTGGCGCAGGCACCGTCTCCGACTCGTATACCGTGGTCGGCGAGGCGCCGGCGATGCCCGTCCAGCGCATCCGCGCCGACCTGCCCGCGCGCATCCTGGGCGCTCCGATCAGCTCCGAGCAGACCGTTGAGGTGCTGCGAGCGTCCGGTGTCAAGGTTTCGGGCCAGGGCGACGGCACGAGCAGCGAGTGGCTGCGCTTGGTGCCGCCCACCTGGCGTCCCGATCTTGTCGACCAGTACGACTACGTCGAGGAGGTCGGACGCAAGGTCGGCTTCGGCGTGGTGCGCCCCGCTGTGCCGTCTGCACCACCGGGCACTGGCTACACCTTCGCGCAGCGCTCTCGGCGCTCGGTGCTGAGTGCTGTTGCCGCCGCAGGTTTCGTGGAGCTGCTGACGCTGCCGTTCATGAGCTCCGATGAGTTGGACCGGCTCGGCCTGCCTATCGATGATCCCCGCCGCGCCACGGTGCGGCTGGCCAATCCGCTGGCCGACACCCAGCCATTCATGCGCACCACTCTGCTGCCGGGTCTGTTCGCGGCGGTGGCCCGGAACACCTCGCGCAGCCAGGACGACCTGGCCGTCTTCGAGTGCGGCGCGGTCTTCTGGGGCAACGATCGGGGTGCCGCACCGATGCCGGACGTCTCCCGGCGTCCCAGCCAGGATGAGATCGCCGCGGTGACCGGCAATCTGCCTGACCAGCCGCGGATGGTTGCAGGTCTGTTGGCCGGCAACTGGGTGCCTTCCGGTTGGCAAGGACCGGCCGAGAAGGCGGATTGGCGTCATGCGGTTCACCTTGCGCAGACTGCCGCTGCCACCTTGGGGCTGGACCTGGGCCGGCGAGCCACCAAGCGAGCGCCATGGCATCCGGGACGCTGCGCGGAGCTGTACGTGGCTTCCGGGGACGACGAGGTCGTCCTGGGTCATGCTGGCGAACTGCACCCGAAGGTGATCAAGGCCTTCGGCCTGCCCGAGCGGGCCTGCGCCGTCGAGTTCGATCTGGACGCGATGATCGCCGCCGCCCCGCGCGGCGGTGAGGTCGCGCCGATCTCGCCGTTCCCGCTGACCAAGCAGGACGTTGCGTTGGTCGTGGACTACGACGTGCCGGCGTCCTTGGTGCGGCAGGCGCTGGTCGATGGTGCGGGGGAGTTGCTGGAGTCCATCCGGCTCTTCGACATTTACACCGGCCCCCAGATCGCCGACGGCAAGAAGTCGCTGGCGTTCGCGCTCGGCTTCCGGGCACCGGACCGGACGCTCACCGAGGCAGAGGCCGCCAAGTCTCGGCAAGCTGCGGTGGACCGGGCCACCGCGGTCTGCGGAGCTGTGCAGCGGGCCTGATCGCCGAGCCGGTCAGTCGATGCGGGTTTCGTCGCAGTACTCGGCGATGCGTCCGATGGCCTCCCGCAGCACTGCCTCCTCGGGCAGCGCGACCAGCCGGAAGTGGTCGGGGTACGGCCAGTTGAAGCCGCGGCCGTGGCTGATCAGGATCTTCTTCGACCTGAGCAAACCGAGCGCCCACTCCTCGTCGTCGTCGATGTCGAACAACTCGTTGTTGAGCCGCGGGAACAGGTACAACGCGCCCTGTGCCGGCTCACAGCTGATGCCCTCGATCTGGTTGAGCAAGTGATAGGCAAGAGCCAACTGGTCGTGGAAGCGACCGCCCGGCTTGACCATTTCGTCGATCGACTGGTAGCCGCCCAGCGCTGTCTGGATGGCGTGCTGGGCAGGCACGTTGGCGCACATCCGCATGTTTGCCAGCAGTTGCAGCCCTTCCAGCAGATTGGACGCGGCGTCCAACGGCCCGGTGGCAACCAGCCAACCGGCACGCCAACCGCACGCGCGGTAGGCCTTCGACAAACCCGAGAATGTGAAGCAGAGCACGTCATCGCCGGTCAGGCTGGCGGCGTGCACGTGCTCGCCCGAGTAGATGACCTTTTCGTAAATTTCGTCGGCGAGCACGATCAGTCCGTGCTCTCGTGCTAGGTCGATCATCTGTTGCAGCCGGTCACGTGAGTAGACCGCCCCGGTGGGGTTGTTGGGGTTGATGATGACGATCGCCTTGGTGCGCGGGGTGATCTTGGCCTTGATGTCAGCGATATCGGGCTGCCAGCCGTTCGACTCATCGCACAGGTAGTGCACCGCCCGCCCACTCGACAGGTTCGTCTGGGCGGTCCACAGTGGATAGTCGGGTGCCGGGATCAGGATTTCGTCGCCGATGTTGGTCATTGCCTGCAAGACCATCGAGATCAACTCGCTGACGCCGTTGCCGATCAGGACTTGGGGGACATCGACGTCCAAGCCGTGTGTCTGGTAGTAGTTCGCCACCGCGGTGCGAGCGGAGTAGAGGCCGCGGGCGTCGGCGTATCCGTCCGATTCGCTCATGTGGGCGACCACGCTGCGGACCATCGACTCGGGGGCGGAGAAGCCGAAGGTGGCGAGGTTGCCGATGTTCAGGTGCAGCACGCGTTGCCCTTCGGCCACCATGCGCTGCGCTTCGACCATGTTGCGGCCGCGCACGTCGTAGTGCACGCCCTGCAGTCGGGTCGCCTGCTGGTACTTCGACATCTCTCCACCTTTCCAGCGTCGCCTCTGCCTGATGCGACTCCCCAAGAATACTTGTCTGTGCGAAGCGGCGGTATCGTCGGCATGTGGCAGTCAATCGGGGAGTCATCGTTGCGGCCGCCCTCGGGATCCTCGATGAGTACGGTCTCGCCGACCTGTCGATGCGCCGAATCGGCGACGCCGTGGGGGTCCAGGCCGCCA
>CALMKG010000135.1 GCA_937867175.1 uncultured Propionibacterium sp.
CCTCCTTGGTCACCATGTGCGCCTCGTCGATGATGTAGATCTTGTAGCGGCTGGCGACCGGCGCGAAGTAGACGCCTTCGCGAAGCTCGCGGGCGTCGTCCACCCGGCCATGGGACGCCGCATCGATTTCGATCACGTCAATGCTGCCCAGACCCCCGGTTGCCAGCGCCACGCACGAGTCGCAGATGCCGCACGGGGTCGGGGTAGGCCCCTCGGCACAGTTCAGGCAACGGGCCAGGATTCGGGCACTGGTCGTCTTGCCGCAGCCCCGCGGACCACTGAACAGGTAGGCATGATGGACCTTGTTGTTGGTGATCGCCCGGCTGAGCGGTTCGGTCACGTGCTCTTGGCCGATCACTTCGGCGAACGTGTCGGGGCGGTAGCGCCGGTAGAGCGCCAACGGCGGGGCGGGGCGCGTCAGGAGCGCCGGGTCGGCTGGCCGCGGCGCGGCCGGTGCTGCCGGTTCGGGTGGGGACGCCGACTCGTCGACCTCGCCGCTGGCGGCCTTGATGTCGCAGGCTGGCTCGGGATCGGGCAGTGGCTCGTCGAACAGACCAGGACCCTCCTGCAGGTCACCAAGCAGCAACCCATCGGCCTCGTCATCAAGGTCAGGGCTGGCGTCGAGGCCAAGGTCTTCGTCCACCCGGTAAGCCTATGCTGCGGGGCCGACAGTTTCACTTCGCCCCATGGGACGAAAAGGGGCCCCCCGCGCACCCGGTAGAGCTCACTTACCCTTGCTGCCTTCCGGCCCTGGGGGAGTTGGGCGAGGATGCCGCCGCGCGGGGGACCTTCGTTCAACTATAGATGCTCAACCACGCCGAGCACCAACCGATCTTGCCGGACGCTGTTCAGCCGCGAGTGACGATCACCGGGCTGTGCGACTCGCGCAGCACATGCTTGCTGGTAGAACCCAGCAGGAGGCCTGCGAAGCCGCCGCGTCCGCGGGACCCCACCACCACGAGCCCAGCCTCTGCGGACGCGTCCACCAAGGCACGCTCGGGACGTCCGCGAATCACCCTGATCTCGACCGGGACGTTCGGATGGGCGGCCTTCCCGTCCGCCAGTAGTTCTTCCACCAATTCGGTCAGGCTCTTGGTGATTCCCTCGCCGGACTGTTCCCAGATCTCCGCGTTGTACGCGTCGTAAGGGCCGAAGTCCCAGGAATTGATGGCGATCAGCGGCACGCCACGCACGTCGGCGGCTTCGAAGGCGAGCTTGATCGCCGACTTGGCGGCCGGTGAGTCGTCGACGCCGACCACCACCGGCCCATTCGGGTTCTCATGCACCTCGTCACCGACGACCACGACGGGGCCGTGCGCATGCGTGGCCACCGCATCCGACACCCCACCAAGAAGTCGCACCGACAACGGCGCGCCCTCACCGCGGGCACCCACCACGATCTGGTCGGCGTCCCGGGACGCCCGGGTCAAGACATACGACGCGGCGCCTTGAACGACCTTGCCCTCGGCGTCCAGGGTCGGGTACTTCTGGCGCATCTGAGCGACCACCCGATCGACCTTCTTCTGCGCATCGGCCAGGTAGTCGGCGATGTAGTTCATGCCATGATGGATCTGCGCCGCGGCCGCCGTCCGACCCGGCAACGGCAACTCGGGTACGACGAACAAGACCAGCAGCGGAAGCTTGCGTGCGGACGCCCGCCCGGCGGCCCAGTCAACCGCCTTCTCAGATCGTGGTGAGCCATCCGTCCCCACAACGATCCGGCCCTTGGTCTCAAGTTCGGCACTCATGGCGACCTCCTGGGTTGTTGGTTCGTGGCTTCGCCGCCGCGA
The DNA here is from genome assembly GCA_937867175.1 of uncultured Propionibacterium sp. GTDB lineage: Bacteria > Actinomycetota > Actinomycetes > Propionibacteriales > Propionibacteriaceae > Brooklawnia. The sequence goes on from CALMKG010000135.1 coordinate 1,791, forward strand.
ATCTGCTTGTCCGTCAATACTATTCCCTCAAGTCACGTCCACGGGGTTCGTTGACGGCGGCCTGCGGCTGGTTGAGACATGGTTTGGCACAGCCTGACCCCGACTCACCAGGCATCAAGACCGGCGCAAGCGACGACGCCGATGACCACCCCGATCAGGAGTCGGGTCATCGGCGTCGGAGCGCTGAAGGACAGTTGAAGAACCGCCTAGAGCTGGCTAACTGTTGGCGCGACGACCCGCCTGATCCTTCCAGCCTGCCCAGTCTCTGGTGATGACCACCGGGCAGTACGCCTCGCGAAGCACATGACGGCTGGTCGAGCCGAGCAAGAGCGACGCGAAGCCGCCGCGTCCCTTCGAGCCGATCACCAACAGGCCGGCGTTCTTGGATGCCTCGACCAGCGCGACCTCCGGGCGTCCACGAGCAGGCTGGATGGTCACGTCGACATCAGGGAACTCGGCCACCTTGTCGGCGATGAGCTTCTCTGCCTCGTCGACCATCATCTGGTTCATCTCGTCCATGCTGTGTGCCCAGATCTCAGCGTTGAAGGCGTCGTAGGGGCCGTAGTCCCAAGCGGTGATCGCGATCAACGGCACGCCGCGCAGAGAGGCGGCCTGGAAGGCACGCGCGATGGCCAGTTTCCCTTGCGGTGAATCATCCAGGCCAACCAGCACGGGGGCGCCGGGACGCTCCTCCGCCTGGTCGGGAACAACCGCGACAGCGCCTTCGGCATGCTGGACGACGAAGTCAGACACTCCACCCAGCATCTTCACCATGGCGGGCGCACCAGCACCACGAGCGCCGACCACGACCTGGTCCGCATCTTTGGCCGCCTTGACCAAGAGGTCGGCAGGATGGCCTTCCGCGACCGCGGTCTCAACGGTCAGCTTGGGGTACTTCTGACGGATGCGATCGGCCACCTCCGAGACGATGCGCTCCGCCTTCTCTTGCAGCATCTCTTTGTAGTCACGGCCTTCGACCAATGACGTGGCTGCTGCGTTGCGGCTGGGTATCGGTGTCTCGGGAATGGCGTGGATGATCAGCAGCGGAACCGGTTCATTGCGCTCTGACAAGTGCAACGCCGCCCATTCAACCGCCTTCTCGGCACGCGGCGAGCCGTCGGTACCAACCACCCACCGGCCTTCAGTCACGTAATTGTTTGCCACGGTTGTCTCCTCCTGGCGAGTGCTCCCTTGCACAGTGGGCGTGCGCCCATGTCTTGATCAATGGTATCGCCGGGGGCTGGGGGACGCGATGCCTCTCGCCGGAAGCGTCGCGCCTGTCTCAGCAATGGCGGTTGGCGTACCGCCTGCACCATTGGATAGGATGCCCCACGGAGGATTCGCCTAGAGGCCTATGGCGCTCGCTTGGAAAGCGGGTTGGGTTCACGCCCTCACGAGTTCGAATCTCGTATCCTCCGCCAT
>CALMKG010000136.1 GCA_937867175.1 uncultured Propionibacterium sp.
GAGTACCTGCCCGAGCCGGGTCGGATCGGCGTCGACCCGCGCGCCGCGCGGCAGCTCGACCCGCGCCGCGAGCTCGAGGTCCGTGGTGACGACGAACCTGACCTTCTGGTCCGTCCCCCCGCCGCCCGAGTCGGGACGTCCCACCACCTTCTTGACCAGGTTCTCCGCGGCGTCCTCGAGCGCGCGCCCGCCGAGGAGAGCGCCGAACAGGGTGGAGTCGCTGGGGACGGTGGTGGATCCGCGCTCCACCTTGCTCAGGTCGGGCACCGCAGCCTTGACGGCAGCGCGTTCGAGGTCCTCGTTCTTGAGCCGAAGCTCCTCGAGCTTGGCGCGAGCCTCGCGGTCCCGCTCGGACGCGCGCCGCTTCCACTCCTCCAACTCGGCCCTGGCCTTCTCGTGCTCAACCTCGGCCAGATCGGCCTCGGCCTCCTGCTTGCGCTTCTCAGCCTCCGTGAGCTTCTTCTCGGACTCCGGCTGGACGGTCATCCTGCACCCCCTCTTCCCGCGGATGGCCATCCGCATGCCGGAACCCTACTGTGAAGCGCGTCACAACAGAAGGGGGTGGCTCCTCAAGCCACTGGGCGAGCCAGCCGACGCCGCAACTCACCCCAGGCGCTGGGCCCCTCTAAGCGCCATCGAGACTGCTCTCGGCAGCATCCAGATCAATCGCTGCAGGCATGCTCCTGTAGTGCAACAGGGGCAGTGTCAGCGGAGGAAAGCCGAGATCCGAGGTCAAGGTGAGGATGTGGGCCCGGACGAGTGGGTGAACGGCCATCCGGGCAACACGGAGGAGTTCCGCCCTTTGGTTCTGGGAGACGGCACCTTCGGGCTTGGAGAACAGGACCATGTGCGCCACCCGGAGCGACGCGACTGGCGTTGGTTCATCCTCTCCGTCTCCGTCGGTCTCCACATGCGAAGCTACCGTTTCCCGCTCGAGATCGGTTCCCGTCGCCTCGTTCGCCTCATCCGGATCGCCAGAGACTTCGTACAACGTGATGTCGTTGACAACCAGACAGAATGCCGTCTCATCGTCGTGCGTGATCCGGTACCCCACGTTCCAGGTGAAGCGGCCGCGATCCTCGATGTAGCCAAGACGGTGAACCTCCAACTGGTCGAGCATCAGCCCGTTGAGCCCGAAGCCGCTGAGACCATCACCGCCAGACCTGACTGGATCGCTCATGCCTCTGCCCACGCCCGAGTCCAACTTCCATGCTTGCTTTGGATCTGCGATGTCCCTCTGACGTACTTCGTCTCCGCTTCCAGCGGCCGAACCGACCACTCGGGCTCACCCAACGGAGTCGCGATGGGCACCTGGGGACCTTCATAGGTGCACTCATGAACGCCATCCGGTGCTACGAACCGCTGCGTCCACAACGGCCTGTCGCGGCGATCGTGGGCAGTCGGCGCACCTGTGCCGTCCACTTCCTCCAGATTGGCAACCGAGATCCTCACACGCTTCCCAAGCGCACTCATGACCTTCGCGAGGGTGCTGATGCGCACGTTGCCGTCGCCGTTTCGGATCTGTGACACACGGCCTTCTGTCACGCCGAGCAACTCGGCGATCGCTCTCGCGGTCGTCGAGTTCTCCTCGAATGCCCGGTGAATCAGCGCTTGAACATCGAGAGCCAACTCAGCTGCCGCAAGCTCATTGCGTCCGCGTGGATCACGGGCCAGTTCGTCGTACATCGAAGTCGCGCCAGCGCTCCGATGAACTGAGCTACTCTTGGGAACCCTCGTCATACTTGATGTCCTCCTCACGGACAGCGACTGCGCTGTCGATGTCCTCCTCACGCG
>CALMKG010000137.1 GCA_937867175.1 uncultured Propionibacterium sp.
GGGCGAGTCGGACGCCATGCACCGCCGTGGCTGGTGGGTGGATGACTTCTTCCCCGTCGACGCCTGGGTCTTCGGCCAGGGCACTGGCGGCGGGGGCGGCACCGACCCCGGTGACGACGAAGGCGAGGAGCCCGCGCCCGAGCCGACCAACCCCGGCAACAAGCCCCCGGCTCCTCCGGGGAAGCCGGACACCCCCGGCAAGCCGCCGACAGTCCCACCGAAGGGCCCGAGAGCGGTTTGATCGTCAGGACAACTGAACACCGCAACACGCAGACGGCCCGTCCGGCATCAGCCGGGCGGGCCGTCCGCATGGGATTCGTCGTTCCACCGACTGGTGTCACAACGGCTGGCGGCCGTCCCGGGATGCCGGAGGTCCACTGGGCTGGAGCAGGCGTGCCGGGAGCCACGGGTAGGGGTCCACGATCGGGGTGGCTCGCCGTGTCGCCTCCCTCACCGGGCCGAGCGCTGGACCGGCCCTGTAGTGGCGGCCCTTGGTCTGTCCGACGGCGGTCAGCAGTCCGGCGTCGACCATCGCCCTGAAGTCTCGGGACGCGGTGCGTTCGTCGGTGCCGGTCCTGGCGACATAGGACGAGCGGCGCAGGCGGAAGCCGAGGGCGGCGTCGTACAGCGCATCCGAGACTCGGTCAGGGAGCCGATGGGTGGCCGTCAGTTCGTCAAGGACTCGCCACGCCGCTGCCGCTTGGGCCCAGCGGGCCCGGACCGTCTGGGCCTGCATGTGGTGGGCGCGAAGGTTGAACTTCACCCACAGGTGCGAATCGTTGCCGGGGTTCCACGCGCCGCCGCCCGTCACAGAAAGAACCCGATAGTAGTCGTCGGTGTTGGCGCCAAGCCACTCCTCGATGCTCGCGAACTCCGGTTCGGCGATCCCCTTGCGTGCAAGGACGAGCGTCTGGAGGGCGCGCGCCATGCGGCCATTGCCATCGCGGAAGGGGTGGATCATCACGAGGTTGAGGTGGGCCATGGCCGCCTGCACCAGCGGATCCTCGTTCTCGTGGCGGGTGAGGTCCAGCACGAGTTCCTCCACGAGGCCCGGGACCGCGTCCGGGTCGGGTCCGGTGTAGACGGTCTGGTCTGTCCGGTCGTCGTGGACGAAGATCTCGTGGGTGCGGTACTGCCCCGGGCTCTTGCTGAGATCGTGGGACAGCAACATGAAGTGCATGCCGCGGAGGGCTGTGGCATCGAGGGTGAAGTGCTCGTCCCGTGCCATGGCCAGCACGTAGCCGAGGGCCTGGCGGTAGCCCAGGATCTCGGCGTAGGTGCGTTCATCTGCGCTCATCGCCTCTTCCTGGTCGACAGCCGCCGCCGCGTCATCGAGGTCGACATTGATGCCCTCGATGCTGTTCGAGCCGCGGATCGCACGGGCAAGCGCCGTGCGGCGAAGGCTCCCGGTCCAGCGTCGTGGCACGCGCAGGTACTCGGCGAGTTGGGTCCTGAGGTCAGCGATCTCGTCAAGGACTGCGCTGTCTTCGAGATCGAGGATGGGGTGGGCGAAGATCATCGGCATGTCCTAATGTCCCGAATCTCGTGCCATACCGGCACTTATGAGTCCAGTGTCTCAAGAATTAGGACATTGGGACAGTCCATGGTTGGGGACGCCCAAGGCGCCGGCCACGGGTACTCTCAGCCCAGCAACACTCGCAACGCAGCTTCGATCTCGGCCGCCGCCGTCGCTGCGGCGGCAGGCCCCAGCCGGTACGGGTCGGCGATGCCGTCACTCGCCAATGGCCGGTCCCGATGCTCCCGCAGTGCGGCGAGGAGGTCGACGACGCCGCCGCCTCCCACGCCGCCTTCCGCGCCCTCTCGCGCGCCTTCTCCCGTCCCCTCTCCTGGGACTTCTCGCGCGTCGCCATTCACGAGAGTGGGCGCCACGCGGGCAGCCTGGCCGAGCAGCCACGTCCGGCGGACCAGGGCCGGCCACTCCTCCAACACCCACGCGCGGTGCACGGACTCCAACGCCAGGATCAGGTCCGCCGACCGGGCCATCGTCCCGGTGACCTGCTTGGCCACGAACCCGTCCGCGGACCCGCCCCGCGCAACCAGCTCTGATTCCATCTCCGGGCACATGGGCCAGCCGTCAAGCCCCGCGGTCCCTGCGGACGTGAACGTCCACTCCCGGGCGGGATGCGCCTCCGGCAACTCCTCCTTCAACCGCACCGCCAGCCGCTCCGCGAACGCCGAGCGGCAGATGTTCCCGGTGCAGACGAAGAGGACGCTGGGCATGCACCGAGCCTAGCCCGGACGGTGAATGCTCCTTCGAGGCCCCGTGGGTGACCTTCCTGTGGACGTGAGCTTGGATCCCCACGTGATCCAAGCTCACATCCCCCGGCAACAGATG
>CALMKG010000138.1 GCA_937867175.1 uncultured Propionibacterium sp.
GGCACGGTCGGCCGGCAACTCGGACTCGTCGGATTCGACGCCGAATGGGCTCGAAACCTCGCCGTGCACTCCAGCGGTCAGCCCGGTGTACGAGGTCCGAACCCATTCCCGGTCGATGTGGTCGCGGAAGGTGCGAGCGGCCAAGACCTGCTGCGGAGCCTCGGAGCCGGTGGTCCCTTGCCTGACCGTCTTGGCCAGCCGGTCCGGCTTGACCAAGGTCAGGTGGCAGAAGGGACGCGACGGCAGCCCCGCAGCAGGCAGTGGCGAAAACGAGGATTCCGGTGCCGTGCCGTCCCACTTCGTGTTGCGCAACAGCCGATGTAGCGGTGACTCGACCGTATTGTGAGGGGTCAGCGCCCACCACATCACCAGCAATGACTGCGCCCGGGTACACGCCACATAGAACGAACGCAACGACTCCGCGGCCTCCTCCGCGCGATACCCCTCGGTGCGGTCCTCCCGATCAAGGGGTTCAGCGACATCAAGCACGCGGACGCCGTCCACGTGCCCGACCATCGGTACGTCTTCGTGAGGGTCTTGGGAGTGGCGGTCGGCGGCCTGAGGCAGCAGGACGATCGGGAATTGCAGACCCTTGGCCTGGTGCACCGTCATCACCCGGATCGCCGGACGATCGGTGGGCAGCCGCCGGGTCCGTTCATCGGACGTCTGATTGGCGCGCTCGATGTGGCGTCTCAAGTACTCGGTCAGCCCGGGCGCACCGAGGTACTCGGTCTGGTTGAGGATCTCGGTGACGTGCCGCAGGTCGGTGACCAGTGCCTCACCGCCGGGGCGGCTGAGAAGCCGGGAGTAGAGCTGGCGCTCGGCCGTCAGGGTTTCGAAGACCGCCGCCACTCCTTGGTCGGTCAACAGCCGGGCGCAGCGGGTCAGCAGCGCGGTCATCGCCACCAAGTCGTCGCCGCTGGCCGCCGCGATGTCGGCGCTGGTCCAATCGACCAGCGAGGTCATCATGGCCCGCCGCAGGTGCCAGCGGTCCGGAGTCTCCAACGCCTCCAGCAGCACCAGCCAGTCGGCGGCGGCCTGGGTGGTGAAGACGCTTGACTCGCCACTGAAGACCGAGGGCTGCCCGTTCGCCGCCAGCAACTCATGCACCTGCTGGCCGACCTTGTTCCACGAGACCAGCACGGCTATGTCGTCGGGGCTCACCCGTCGCCATTCTCCGGCGTCGTTGCGCAGTTCGTAGCGGCCGCTCAGGAGCAGGTCGACCTGGGCCAGCAGGTCGGCCTGAATCGCCTCTCGCGCCGATTCGACCCGCAATGGAGCATCGGTGTCGATGGCGCGGATGCGCACCATCTCGTCAGGTTGGTCGGGGCCGCCCCTGATCCGGGGCCGGGTGTGCCTGGCGTTGATCTGCGTCAGTCGTATGGCTGCGCCGGGTGTGCCCAGGTCGATCGGCCCGAAAAGCCGCTCGATACCCTGCACCACTGCGATGTCGGAGCGGTGGTTGGTTCCGAGTCGCAGGACCTGGTCGGCCCGGGCGCGCGCCACGGAGTAGGTCTCGATATCACCGCCACGGAAGCGGTAGATAGCCTGTTTCGGGTCACCGATCAACATCATCGTGGCGCGGCCGTGGAAGCCTGCCTCAAGGAACTGCCACTGCTGCGGGTCGGTGTCCTGGAACTCGTCCACCAAGACCACCCGGAACCTGCTGCTCAACAGCTCAGCGGCGGCCGACCCGGTGTCCGGGTCGGTGAGCGTCGCCGCCAGCCGCCCGATCATGTCGTCGTAGCCCAGGACGCGCAGCAGCCGCTTGCGGCGGTCGATCTCCGCCCGGACGGCGGTGGCGAATCCGACCCGTAGCGCGCAATCGGCGCCCGGCGGGTGGAGTCGCTCGGACGGGTGGCTGTTGGCGGCCCGGCCAAGCATGCTGGCGTATGCCCAGTCCAGACGCTGCCACCGGTCATCGGACAGGTAGACGTCGGCGATCACCTCATCGGCGAGCACGTCCAGATCAGATCCGAGGTCGACGGTCCGATCGTGGTCGGCGAGCAGCCCGAGCTCGTCCAGCATCCGTTTGGCGAAGGTGTGCAGCGTGACGATCGGTGCGTCGTCGACCTGTCCGAGGGCTTGCTCCACACGCCCGAGCCGGGTCGCCAGCAGCTCCGGTTCGGCGGCGGTCAGCACCCGATCGACATCGTCGTTTCCGACCGGACCGCCGTCGATCACCCGTTGCAGCGTGGCGCGGCTGGTGACCAGCCGGTCGCGAATGCCCTCACGCAGTTCGGCGGTCGCGCGACGGCTGAAGGTCACCGCCAAGACCTGCCCCAGCGGGACGCCCTCGCCGACGAACCGGGCGACCATGCCGGCGATGGTGTACGTCTTGCCGGTGCCGGCGCTGGCCTCGAGCACGGTGGTGGTGCCGGGGTTGGGTAACGGAGCGAACCAATCGAAGTCCTCCATGCTGTCAGCCCACCTCCTGGCCAGGCTGCCACCGTTCGAGACGGGCTGCGATTGGGCCGAGAACGTCGCCGGCCAAGGCCTCGAAGCGGCCCGTGGCCACCAGGTCATCGAAACCGGGGAAGAAGTAGCACCAGTTGGCATCCTCTTCCTTATATTTCTCGCGTGCCCGGTCAATCGGGACCCGGTTTCCCCAGCTGAGGAGTCCGGCGAAGGCAGCTGCGGTTCGCAGCGGGAATGGGAGCACTGTCTGCATGCCTTCCTCGCGGAGCTCGATCAGCACGGCCAGAGTCTGCATGGCGAGTTGCCTGTTGGGTGCGGGCAGAAGATGGCATCGCTTGCCAACCAGCAACCCGGACGCCCCCAGCGGCGCTCGACCGGCCGCGCTCA
>CALMKG010000139.1 GCA_937867175.1 uncultured Propionibacterium sp.
CGGGCACCGACCACCTTGGACGCCGAGACGTAGTCCTCGCCGAATTGGCTGAGCACATTGGCCCGCACGACCCGGGTCAACTGAGGCACGTAAAGGAAGGCGATCGAGATGATCACCACAGGCAGGATCGGCAGCCGGCTCGACAAAGCAGTCACCAGCACAGCGGCCAGGGCGATGCCCGGGAAGCTCATGATGATATCGAGGGTGCGCATGATGATCTCGGAAACGGTCCGGCCTGCGGTGGCGGCGATGGAGCCGAGCACTGCCGCGACCAGCAGCGCGAGCCCGGTGGCGAACAGGCCGACGATCAGCGAGACGCGGGCGCCGTAGACGGCGCGCGAGAACAGGTCGCGTCCGGCGTCGTCGGTGCCGAACCAGAACATCGAGTTCGGGGCGATCGAATTGTCGGGCACCAGTTGGACGCCCACACCTTGGATCTCGATCTCGCGCTGGACGGTCATGTCAGCGGGCACCAGGCCGGACGCGTTGGGCGAGTAGGGTGCGATCAGGGGTGCGAAGATCGCCGCCAGGACGATCAGGCCGAGCACGGAGATGGCGATTTTCGACGCCAATGGCAGGCTGCGAAATCCTTCGAACCGCAGACCGGGGTTGGACAGCTTCTTCTTGGCTTCAGGCGACAGCATCAGATGCTCCGAATCCTGGGATTGACCAGCACGTAGAGCAGGTCGACGATGAGGTTGATGACGATGAACGCGATCGCCACGGTGACCGTGACGCCCTGCACGATGTTCACGTCGTTACGGGTGATGCCTTGGAAGATGAGCTGGCCCATGCCCTGGATGTTGAAGATCATCTCGATGACCACGGCGCCACCCATCAGGTAGCCGACCCGCAGACCGAGCACTGTGAGCGGGGTGATCAGGGCGTTGCGCAAGACGTTGCGTCCGACCACGACGCTCTTGGGGATGCCGGCACCGATCGCGGTGCGGACGTAGTCGCGGTCGAGTTCTTCGACCATCGCGGTGCGGACGACACGGGTCAGTGAGCCGGCCACCGGTATGCCGAGCGCGAAGGCCGGCAGGAAGATCTGGTTCAGGTAGGCGCCGGGATCTTGGCTGAACGGGACCCACTCGCTGACCACCGCCGGGAACCAACCGAGGCCGCCGGGGATGTTGCCGAACGCCTGAATGAGCAGCAGTGCCAGCCAGAACGACGGGGTGGCCAGGCAGGCGATGGAGAAGATGCGGATGACCTGGTCGGGCCACTGGTCACGGTAGAGGGCGGCCAGCACACCGAGGAGCAAAGCGATGGTGACGGCGATGAACAGGCCGATGAAGGTGAGCTGCAAAGTGATGGGGAACGCCTTCGAGACCATCTCGCTGATCGGTACGCCGGTGAACGATTCACCAAGGTCGAGGCGCACCAGGCCGGCTAGGTACCGTCCGTAGCGCACCAGCAGCGGGTCGTTCAGGCCTCGCGACTCACGGTAGGCATCGAGCGCGGCAGCGTCGGCGCTCTCCCCGAGCGCCAAGCGGGCAGGATCTGCGGTTGAAAGTGACATCACGAAGAAGACCAGCAACGTGATGCCCAGCACCATGACCGGCAGCATCACCAAGCGGCGGCCGAGCAGGCGGATCAGGTTGGACACGAAAGTTTACTCCTGCGAAGTGATTGGACGGCAGCGTCCGAGGGATGACGGTCGCAGAACGGCGACCGGAACGGCCAGGCGGGCCGGGGGCCGGGGGGCGAGAGCGTCCTCGCCCCCCGGCGGGTTGGTTGGGACTACTTGGTGGAACCCACGCCGACGAACGACAGGCCGGTGACCGCGATCGGCTTGAAGTCGACCAAAGTCTCGCCGTCATAGGCGGTGGGGGTCTTGCGGTGGAAGATCGGGTACAACGGCACATTCTCGGAGATGACGTCGAAGGTCTGGTGCCACAGATCCTTCTGGGCCTGGCCGGTGGCCTGCTGCGCCTTCTCCAGCAGGTCCTGCACCTGGTTGTAGGAGTCCTGGCCCTTCCAGTGCATCCGGGAATTGGTCCAGGTATCGCCGGCGTACCACCAACGCAGCAACAGGTCGGCGTCGTCACCGAAGACCGACGGGTCGCCGGGGGCGATGACGATGTCGAAGGCATCGACGTTGCCGTCGATGGTCGAGTAGACGTCAGACGATGCCTTCTCGTCGTACTGGACGGTCAGCCCGGCAGCCTCCAAGGATTCCTTGATCATCGGACGCACCGCGGAGAACCAGCCATGGTTGGAGGCCAGCAACCGTACGGTGGTCAGGCCGGTCTCGGCGAGCAGTTCCTTGGCCTTGGCCACGCCACCTTCCGGGTACTGGACCGCGGCCGGGTTGTAGGCCGGATGTTCCTTCTGGACGAAGCTGGTCGCCGGGGTGGCCAGGTCGCTCATGCCGGTCTTGGTGATCTTCTCGTAGTCCAGCGCGTACATGATGGCCTGGCGGTTCTTCACGTTGTCCATCGGGGCAGCGCCGCAGTTGAACATCGCGAACAGCAGGCCGAAGCCCTGCTGGGCGGCCACGGTCTTGGTCTGTGCGAGGGTGGCCAGGTTGGCGGCCGGTACCGAGTCGATGGCCTGCACGGTGCTGGAGGTGAGCGCGTTGGTGCGGGTGGAGTCGTCCGGGATGACCTGCCACTCCATCTTGGCCGCGCGCGCCGGCATCGGGCCGTTGTAGGCGTCGTTGCGCTCGAAGACGACAACCTGCGAGCTGGCGCTGTTGTCGGTCATCTTGTAGGGGCCCGAGCCGACCGGGTACAGGTCGAAGGCCTTCGGGTCGGCCTCGACGGCCGCCTGCGGAACGATCTTCACCACGGCCAGGCGCTCGGCGACCAGCGAGAACGGGTACTT
>CALMKG010000140.1 GCA_937867175.1 uncultured Propionibacterium sp.
GGTTAGGATTTGGATCATGAGCCGATTCCTCGAGCGCGACGCCTCTGCGCTGGTGGTGGTGGACGCCCAGCAGGGCCCGGCCGCCGCCTTGGCCGGCGTGACGGCGGTACTCGACGCCATCGCCGACCTGGTGGCCCGCGCGCGGCTGGCGGGCGTCCCGGTCGTCTGGCTGCGCCGGGTGGACGCCGAGCTGCGGCCCGGGGAACCGGGTTGGCAGTTGTGCGACCTGCTGGCGTCCGAACCCGGCGAACTGTTGATCGACCACGCCTGGGACGACGGTTTCATCGCCACCGACTTGGCCGACGCACTCGGCGGGCTGTCGGCCGGGCATCTGTGGTTGGCTGGCCTGGGCTCCGAGACCGCGGTGCTGCAGACCTACCTGGGTGCGCTGTATCGCGGTTTCGACGTCACCCTCATCGAGGACGCCCACGCGGCCACGGATGTCGAATTCGACGGCTGCGAACTGTCGGCATCCCAGGTCGTGGCGCTGGTGAACCGCATCGTCTGGCGCGACCATGCCCCCGACGTCAGCGGCGACCTGATGGCCTGCGCCAACGTCGTCTTCAACGCCGACGAACTCGACGACCTGGCGATCATCGCCTTGGCGCAGGAAGAGACGACTGCGCAGTGATCGACCCGTTGGGAACCAGCGGCTAGCATCGAGCGCACGATGACAGTTCTGGACTTCCAGCGGATCGGCCTGGATGACGATCCGCCTGCCCTCGTCGACTATCGGTGGGCGTGGGATGAGCAGCGCCGCATCCACGCCGAGGTGGCCGCCGGCAGGCGAGCGGGCACCGTGCTGCTGCTGGAGCACGAAAGCGTCTACACCGCTGGACGCCGTACGCTGGCGCATGAGCGTCCGTTCGACGGCACACCAGTCATCGACGTCGACCGCGGCGGCAAGATCACCTGGCACGGCCCCGGCCAACTGGTCGGCTACCCGATCATCCGGCTTCCCGCCGGGGTTTACGTGGTCGACTACGTACGACGATTGGAGGAGGCGCTGATCCGCGCCGTCCAGGGCTACGGACTGCCCGCCAGTCGGGTGATGGGTCGCTCAGGGGTTTGGTTGCCCGCCGATGCGACGCGTCCCGAACGCAAACTGGTCGCTATCGGCATCCGGTATGCGCACGGCGCAACCCTGCACGGCTTTGCGCTGAACGTGCTGCCCAACCAGGCCGCGTTCGGACGCATCGTCCCTTGCGGCATCGCAGATGCCGGAGTCAGCTCGCTGGCCGAGGAGTTGGCCGACCCGCCCACCGTCGCCCAGGCCGCCTGGGACGTGGTGCCGCACCTGGACGACCTGCTCGGCCGATTCGTCGCGTTCGACGCCGACTGACCATGGTCTGCGCCGGGGTCGCCGGGTTAGGCTGCATGGGTGACCGCTCAACCAACTGGACGCCGGCTGCTGCGTCTCGAGGTGCGCAACTCGCAGACCCCCATCGAGGCCAAGCCGGAGTGGATCCGCACCCGGGCGGTGACCGGCCCCAACTACAACGACCTGCAGAACATCATGGTCGCCGAGGGCCTGCACACCGTCTGCCAGGAGGCGGGCTGCCCCAACATCTACGAGTGCTGGGAGGACCGCGAGGCCACCTTCCTGATCGGCGGGGACGCCTGCACCAGGCGCTGCGATTTCTGCCAGATCGAGTCGGCCAAGCCCACCCGGTACGACACCGATGAGCCGGTACGCGTCGCCCAGAGCGTGCAGAAGATGGGCCTGCGTTACGCCACCGTCACCGGCGTCTGCCGCGACGACCTGCCCGACGAGGGGGCCTGGCTCTACGCCGAGACGATCCGCCAGATCCACGACCAGAACCCGGGGGTGGGCGTCGAGATGCTGGCGCCCGACTTCTCGGGCCATCCCGAACTGATCGACCAGGTGCTGGACACCCGTCCGGAGGTCTTCGCGCACAACGTCGAGACCGTGCCGCGGATCTTCCGGGCGATCCGGCCCGGCTTCGACTACCAGCGGTCGCTGGACGTGCTCACCCGGTCTCGGGACGCCGGACTGGTCACCAAGTCGAACCTGATTCTGGGCATGGGCGAGACCCGGGCGGAGATCAGCCAGGCGCTGACCGACCTGCGCGAGGCCGGCGCCCATCTGGTCACCATCACCCAGTACCTGCGCCCGAACGTGCGGCTGCATCCGATCGAGCGCTGGGTCACCCCGCAGGAGTTCGCCGAACTGGCCGAGGAGGCGTCCGAGATCGGTTTCGAGGGCGTGCTGAGTGGGCCGCTGGTGCGTTCGTCCTACCGCGCCGGTCGGCTCTATCGGCAGGCGCTGCAGGCGTTGGGACGCAGCGTCTGAGCTTGTGAGCAGGCCCTGACTTCCCTGACGCGGGATGGACGCTCACAGCCGGGTGCGGATCCAGTCCAGGTCGGCGATGTGGTCGGCGACCCCACCGGGAGTCTCGATGATCACCGGAGCCGCGGCGTCCCGGATCACCTGCATAATGAACTCGGGATCGGCCTGGCCCTTCCCGAGGTTCGCATGCCGGTCGGCGCCGGAACCGGCGGCGTCCCGCGAATCATTGACGTGCACCAGGTCGATGCGTCCGGTGATCGCCTTGATCCGGCCGACCAGATCGTCCAGGTCCTCACCCGATGCATGGGCATGGCAGGTGTCCAGGCAGAAACCGACGTGATCGAACCCGGACGCCTGACTGATTGCCTCCCACAGCCGGGCGATGGCATCAACCCGCCGGGCCATGGCGTGGGCGCCACCGGCGGTGTTCTCGATCAGCAGTGGGCAGTCCATACGCAGCCCGTCGATCGCCTTGAACCAGTTCTCGAAGCCCACTGCCGGGTCATCTTCGGCCGTGACATGCCCGCCGTGCACGATCAAGCCCCGCGCGCCGATCTCGGCCGCTGCGCTCAAGTGCTGTTGCAGCAGTTTGCGGCTGGGGATGCGAATGCGGTTGTTCGTAGACGCCACGTTCATCACGTAGGGGGCGTGCACATAGACGCCGATGCCAGCCTGCTCGGCGGCGTCCTTCAGCCCGGCCGCACCCCCTGGGTAGAGCACCTTTGGGCCCTTCCAGCTCTGCAGCTCACCCAGTGAATGCTGGACGATCCGCACCCCACGTGCCTGGGCCTCGGCGATCGGGTCGGACTGGTCGACATTGGCGCCCAACTCGAGGGGGCTTGCCTGGCTGGTCATGGCCCAACAGTAGGTGAACCGGCCGGCGGCCGGCCGCGCCGCCTGGCGTCGCCAGGCACCGCGCCCGCCCCGTGACAGACTGGGCGGGTGATTTGGTGGGACGTCGCAGCGGACTACCTGGTGGCCTTGTTCCGAACTGCCAGGCAGGCGCTGGGCGCCAACCCCGATGCCTTGCAGCAGGCCGCCGGGTTCGGCTGGGCGGTACCGATCGGGATCGCGATCGTGGCCGGTGCCTCCATGATGACCGGCCAGTCGCTGGTGCTGGCGATCAACCGGGTGCCGCGCCGCCGCGGCGTCCTGACGGTGGCCGCCGCCGGGCTGGGGTCGGTGGCGGTGGCGGGGTTGGAGGCCGTGCTGGTCTGGGGCCTGGCCCGGCTGATCGTCGGTGAATCCCGGCCGATCACCGAACTGCTGCCCGCCGTGCTGGTGGGGTTCGCGCCCTACTGGCTGGGCTTTTTGGTGCTGCTGCCCTATACCGGGCCTGGTATCGCGCGGGTCCTGCAGATCTGGCATGTGATTGCCCTGTGGACGCTGCTGACCCCGGTGCTGGGCACCGATCGCGGCACGGCCCTGCTGGTTACCGCCGGGGCGTGGTTGGCCACCGTGGCGGTCGATTTCGTCGCCGAGCATTCGCCGTTGCGGTTGCGCGAACGACTGTTCCGGCTGCTCACCGGGTCGAAGGCGACCACCTCACGCGATCTGATGGCTGCGGCGTCCTCACCGGTGGTGCCGCAGTGATCGGCCAAGTCGTGGTCTGGATCGTCATCGCACTGGTGATCGCTGGCCTGGTGGCGCCCAACGAGGCGCTCACCTGGTGGCGTCGCGGGCAGCAGGGGCGCCGCGGGGTCGAGTGGCCCAGCCTGGCGGAGGCCTTCGCGCTGCCCGGCGGCGAACCCGGCGAAGTGCCCGCCCAGCTGCCTGCCGAGACCGATCACTACCTGGTCTACCTGTCGGGGATCGGCATCAGCGGCCCCGAGCAGCTGCCGGTCTTCGAGACCCCCATGGTGGAGCGGCTGGCCGAGCGGGTCGGGCGCACCACCGTGATCTGGGACATCTACCCCTATTCGCCGGCCAACACCGCGCTGACCCAAGGACGCCGGCTGAGCCGCCTGTGGCGTCGGCTGGTTGCCTGGAAGTCCGAACAGCGGCTGGGTGCGGTGGCCTTCCTGATCAACCTGCGCAACGCGTTCCAGGTCCTCGTCAGCGTCGACCGACGCTATGGCCCGGTCTTCAACTGGGCGATCGCCCAGCAGATCGCGGCGGCCCTGCTGCGCCACGGCTACGTGCCGCAGCACCGCAAGCCGGTCACCCTGCTCGGTTGGAGCGGCGGAGCCCAGATCGCCGCCGGTGCGGCCTGGTACCTGTCGGTGCTGGGCATGGACGTGCGGGTGATCTCGATGGCCGGGCTGCTCGGCTCGGATCCGGGGCTGGACCGGGCGCGACAGATCTGGCACCTGCACGGGGACGACGACTTGGTGGTCGGGTTGGGCGTCGTGCTGGCGCCACGGCGCTGGCCGATCTTCGCCAACTCCGAGTGGAACCGTGCCCGCCGCGAGGGACGCCTGCAGTTCGTCAGCCTGGGCCCGCTCAAGCACACCGGCAAGGGTGGCTACTTCGCCGCCGGCCCGCTGCTGCCCGACGGCCGGGAGCCGCGCCAGGCGACCGCCGACCACATCGTCCAAGTGCTGGTGGACGCGGGCCTGGCGTCCGACAACTTCGCTGCGCAGCCAGAGATCTGACGGTGCCGGCGGGCACCGAAGCGACCGCCGGGCGTGCTCACCGGTCGGCGAAGGCGGCGAGCACAGCGTCCCGCAGCGCGTCCAGGCCCATCGTCCCCAGCGACAGTGCCACCGAGTGGAACTCGGCGAGATCGAAGGCATCCCCGAGCCGGGTGCGGACCTGCTCGCGCAGGTCCAGCCAGCACTGCTCGCCGAGGCGGTAGCTGGGGGCCTGGCCGGGCCAGCCGTGGTAGCGCAGCACCTCGAACCGGGCGTTGGCAGCGGGCATTGAGACGTGGGCGTTGAAGTAGCGCCAGGCCTTGTCGAACGTCCAGTGCCCGCCACCCAGCGATTCGGGGGCGGGCAGCCCACAGTGGACGCCCAGGTCGATCACGACCCGGACCGCTCGCAGTGACTGGGAATCCAGCAGCCCCAGTTGCATCCCGGGATTTTCGAGGAAGCCCAGTTCGGCCATCAGCCGTTCGGCGTACAGTGCCCAGCCCTCGCCGTGGCCGGAGACCCAGAGCCCGTGGCGGCGCCACTGGTTCAGCTCGGGGTTCGCCAGCGCCAGGGCGTGCTGCAGGTGATGGCCGGGCGCCCCCTCGTGGTAGACCGTGGTCAGCTCACGCCAAGTGGTGAACTCGTTCACCCCGTCGGGCACCGACCACCACATGCGTCCCGGTCGGGTGAAGTCGTCGCTGGGCGGGGTGTAGTAGATGCCACCGTCATGGGTGTCGGCGATGCGGCACTCGATCCGGCGCAGCGGTTCGGGGATCACGAAATGCCCGCCGGCGACCAGGCCGGCGATCGCATCGTCGGCGCGGTGCTGCATCCACTCACACAAGGCCGCGGTGCCCCTCAGTTGATAGGCCGGGTCGGCGTCCAACGCGGCTTGGGCTTGCCCGATCGTGCCGCCGGGGACGATCTGGTCGGCCGTCTCGGCCATTCGGGCCTGCACCTTGGCCACCTCGTCCAGCCCCCAGGCGTAGGTCTGGTCGATGTCGATGCTGGTGCCCAGGAACCCCCGGGACGCCAGCAGGTAGCG
>CALMKG010000141.1 GCA_937867175.1 uncultured Propionibacterium sp.
TGAGGGCGTCGAGGCCCATCACGTCGCGGGAGCGCAGCGGGAGCCGGTCGATCGCCAGCTCGGCGAGGTTGACGGGCATGGCGGCGATGGCGGCGGTCTCCTCGGCGCGGATCGCGTCGGCCAGGACATCGGAGATGGGTTCGCTGGGGAGGATGCCGTTGATGACCAGGTGGGTGGCGTGGACGCCTGCTTCGGCGAGTTCGTCGGCCGTGCGGGACGCCTCGGCCAGCGATGAGCTCTGTGGGCGGGCGACCAGGCCCAGCCTTGTCACGGACGGGTCGGCCAGGGCGGTGAGCGCGTCGGCGTAGGTGGTGCGGGTCTTGTCGAGGCCGGCCATCGGACCGAGGCAGGACGCATCGCCGAGCCCGTCTTCGAGGAAGGAGGTCCATTCGCCGGGGAGCTTGAGCAGCCGGACGGTGTGGCCGGTCGGGGCGGTGTCGAAGACGATGTGGTCGTAGCCTCGCGCGATGTCGTTGCCGGCCAGGAAGGCGGTGAACTCGTTGAACGAGGCGATCTCGGTGGTACAGGACCCGGAGAGCTGCTCGGTGACGTCGGCGAGGTCCTTGACCGAGAGGAAGTCCCGGATCGGGGCGAGGGCGCGCCCTCGGTACTCCTCGGCGGCGGCCTCGGGGTCGATCTCCAGCGCGTCGAGCCCGGCAACGCCGACAATTGGGGTGATCGCGTACCCGACCCGCTGGTCGAAGACCTGGCCGACATTCGAGGCCGGGTCGGTGGAGACCAGCAGGACCCGGTTGCCCCGGCGGGCGAGGTCGACCGCGGCGGCGCAGGCGATGCTCGTCTTCCCGACACCGCCCTTCCCGGTCAGGAACAGGAACCTCGGCAGGTTGTGCAGCAGCTCGATCATCTCCGATCAGCCCTACGCCTGAGAACCGGACTGGATGGTCACCGGCTGGACCGAACCGCAGCATCCCGACGACACCGGTGCCTCATCGCCACAGCACGCCGACGCTGCCGGAGCGGCTGTGCTGCCACCACAGCATCCGGTCGCAGTGGTCTCGGTGGGCGCGTCTACACCGGCGATCCGGGCCAGCTCGGCGCGGGAGGGGTAGCGTCCGGTGGCAACCGTCACGTCGTCGGCCACGATCAGCGGCAGCCCGGACGCGCCGACCTTCTGCACGAACGCCCGCGCGACGGCGCTGTCAGCGAACGCGGCGGGGTCCTGGGCCAGGTTCGCCCGGCGCACCGACACGCCTTGCCGGGTAAGCCAGTCGAGGTCGGCGGTGAAGTCGACCAGCGCCTGGTCGGGGTCGGGGCCACACACCCCGGTGTTGCAGCACAACGGGCCTTCGAAGACCTGGATCATGAGGACGCCTCTCTCGGATTGATGTTCGTCAATATGAAGGCTAGGGCTCATATCGACGTCTGTCAATTTGAGGTGGTAGGCTGGCGCGCATGGTTCAGCACCTCCCGATCATCGACTGCGCCCCACGGGGCGCGTCGGCGCTCGCCGACGAGGAGGCCGAGCGGGTCGCCGCCACCTTCAAGGCACTCTCCGATCCGGTCCGGGTCAAGCTGCTGCATCACATCTCGGCGAACTGCTGCTCCAGCGTGTGCGCCTGTCACATGCCCGACAGTCTTGGCATCAGCCAGCCAACCCTCTCTTACCACCTGGCACGGCTGGTCAAGGCCGGGCTTATCAGCAAGGAGATGCGTCACAAGTGGGCGCACTACCATGCCACGCCGCAGGGCCTGGCGACCGTGCGAGCGTTCCTCGCCGGACTACCCGACCCGGACAACTGCCCGGCAGACCCGTCGACCACCTGCTGACCCACCAGGCCCACGACAACCCTCCCGACCGACTCCGCCTCGAAAGCCGCGACGCCGCGGGGGCGACCAGCCTGCCCGTGGCGTCCGAACAGCACCCGCCGCCCCCGGGTTGCATCTTGTTTCGATCTCCTTCAATATAGATACATGTCGATGCAAGCTGTGGAACTAGTGATCGTCGGGTCCGGCCCAGCCGGATACACCGCAGCCATCTACGCCGCGCGAGCAGGCCTCGCGCCGGTCGTCCTGGCTGGATCGGTGACGGCCGGCGGAGCGCTGATGACGACCACGGAGGTCGAAAACTTCCCCGGCTTCACCGACGGCATCCAAGGCCCCGAGCTGATGGAAGCGATGCGCGCCCAGGCAGAGCGCTTCGGCGCCCGCATCATCTATGACGACGCGACCTGTCTTGCACTCACCGAATCCACGAAGGTCATCGAGACCAGCAGCAGCGGAACCTTCCAGGCGCGCGCCGTGATTCTGGCGATGGGGTCCGCATATCGCAAGCTCGGTCTCCCTGAGGAAGCGCGACTCTCGGGACATGGCCTGTCATGGTGCGCGATCTGCGACGGCTTCTTCTTCCGTGACAGGGAAATCGCGGTCATCGGCGGTGGCGATTCCGCGATGGAAGAAGCACTGTTCTTGACGCGCTTCGCTGCCAAGGTCACGCTCGTCCACCGGCGCGGCGAGTTCCGGGCGTCCCGGATCATGGCCGAGCGGGCATTGGCCGACCCCAAGATCGAGGTCGCATGGAACAGCGAGGTGGCCGCGATCCTCGGCGAGGCGAACGTCACCGGTCTGCGGCTGCGCAACACGATCGCAGGCACCGAACGAGTGCTGGATGTGTCGGGCATTTTCGTCGCAATCGGGCACGACCCGCGCTCCGAGCTTGTTGCCGACCAGGTGTCCACCGACGCCGAGGGGTACGTCATCGTGGCCCATCCAACGACACGCACCAACGTGGCCGGCGTGTTCGCCGCCGGTGACCTGGTGGATCACAACTACCGGCAGGCGATCACGGCCGCTGGCACCGGCTGCGCCTCTGCCTTGGACGCGCAGCACTATCTGTCGACTCTCGATCTGCCCACCCAGATCGAGAGTCCCACTCTGGAGGTTTCCGCATGAGCATCACCCCCGTCACCGACGCCACGTTTGTCAGCGAAGTGCTCGGATCAGAGCTTCCGGTCGTAGTTGATATCTGGGCTGCGTGGTGCGGCCCATGCAAGGCCATCGCTCCGATCCTGGAGCACTTGGCCGCCGAGTATGCGGGCCGGGTCAAGATCGTCAAGATCGACGCGGACGCCAATCCCGAGACCGTGACCACAGTTGGTGTCACCTCGATCCCCACTCTTTCCTTCTACCGCGACGGCGAGCGGGTCGACATGCTGATCGGCGCGCACCCAAAGCCGTCCATCGCCGCGAAGATCGACGGACTCCTGGCATGACCGCGACCGCAACGGCGCCCACACGCGCCACTCCGAAGCGCCTGTCCGCCCTCGACCGTTGGCTGCCGCTGTGGATCGGACTGGCGATGGTCGCGGGCCTCCTACTCGGTCGTCTCGTCCCCGCCGTCTCCGATGTGCTCGCTCACCTGGAGGTGGGAGGCATCTCGGTACCGATCGGGCTGGGGCTGCTCGTGATGATGTACCCCGTGCTCGCAAAGGTTCGCTACGACAAGATCGCGGCCGTCACGGGCGACAAGCGCCTCCTCGTCTCATCCCTGGTGCTGAACTGGATCCTCGGCCCGGCAGTCATGTTCGCCCTCGCCTGGCTGTTCCTGCCTGATCTGCCGGAGTACCGAACGGGGCTCATCATCGTGGGACTGGCCCGCTGCATCGCGATGGTCGTGATCTGGAACGACCTGGCCTGCGGCGACCGAGAGGCCACCGCCGTGCTGGTTGCGATCAACTCCATCTTCCAGGTCGTCGCGTTCTCGCTGCTTGGCTGGTTCTACCTCACCGTACTGCCCGGCTGGCTCGGCCTCGATACCCAAGGTCTGGAAGTGTCCGTGGGGCAGATCGCGCTGAACGTCCTGGTCTTCCTCGGCGTCCCGCTGATCGCCGGGTTCGCCTCGCGGTGGAGCGGCGAGAAGCGCCGGGGACGCGACTGGTACGAGAACCGATTCCTCCCCAGAGTGGGGCCGTGGGCGCTCTACGGGTTGTTGTTCACCATCGTGCTGCTCTTCGCACTCCAAGGCGAAGCGATCACATCCAGTCCGTTCGATGTCGCCCGGATCGCGCTTCCGCTACTGGTCTACTTCGCGCTGATGTGGTTCGTCGGACTCTTGCTCGGCAAGGGTCTCGGACTGGGCTATGCCCGCTCCACCACACTGGCGTTCACGGCGGCGGGCAACAACTTCGAACTCGCCATCGCGGTCGCGATCGGCACCTTCGGCGCGGCATCCGGACAGGCCCTCGCGGGGGTCGTCTGCCCGCTCATCGAAGTCCCCGTCCTCGTCGGCCTCGTCTACGTCTCGCTGTGGGCCGCACGCGCCTGGTTCCACACCGACCCCTACGCTCCGGACACCGCTACGACCGACCTGAGGAGGACACCATGACCGAAACACCCACAACGGTCGAGACGTGCGCACCTGCCGAGGCGCACGCAATCGGCCTCGACGTCGCTACCACCGTGGCCAACACGTTGAAGGCCCTGGCTGACCCGCTCCGGCTCCGGATGCTGTCGGCCATCGCCACCGACCCGCGCGGCGAGTCCTGCGTCTGCGACCTCGCCGAACTCGCCGACGTCTCCCAACCCACCATCTCCCACCACCTGAAGGTCCTGAAGGACACCGGCCTGCTCAGCTCCCAACGGCGCGGCACCTGGGTGTACTACCGCCTCGTCCCCACCCGACAGGCGGCCGTCACCGCCCTCCTGGACGGCTTCGCATCCACGGTCGCCGCCGATCCTGCAGAGGATCGGCCCGAGTCGCCGCGTGAGGTCGACTCGCACGTCATCGATCGCCTCGCCGAAGAACTGGCTGACGAATACGACACGCTGAGTCGTGACCTGGTGGTCACCATGGTGCGGGAGTCCTACGCCGGTCTCCTCCGGTCCGCGAAGATCGCCCGACACCTGGTGCCGCTCACCGAGCGCTTCGCCCGCCAGCGCCTCACCGACCTCACCCGCGACCGCGAGACGGGTGTGTCGCAGGTGTTGTTCGTGTGCGTACAGAACGCCGGCCGCTCCCAGCTCGCGGCCGCGCTGGTCAACCAGATGGCCGATGGCAAGGTCGTCGCCCGCTCCGCCGGGTCGCGACCGGCACCAGACGTCCACCCGCATGTGCGCTCGCTGCTCACCGAGATCGAGGGCGAGGACGCCGCTACCGAGCGATTCCCCAAGCCGCTTACCGACGACGCGGTCCGCGCCGCCGATGTTGTCATCACCATGGGCTGCGGCGACGTCTGCCCGATCATCCCCGGCGTCCGCTACGAGGACTGGGCGGTCGGAGACCCGGCCCTCGCCTCCGTCGAGGGAGTCGAGGCCATCCGCGACGACATCGCCACCCGCGTCCGCACCCTGCTCGACTCCCTCACCACCCACTAACGAAAGAGACCCGACCATGACC
>CALMKG010000142.1 GCA_937867175.1 uncultured Propionibacterium sp.
AACCTGCCGTCAGCCTCGCACCGCTTCCCGTTCTCCCTTGTCAAAGAGCAGTTGCTCAGAGCTACAGAAAGGTTCAAGTCCTCTCTCGGACACACTCGGTTGGGGTCGTCAATGGTGACGAAGTCCCTACCAAAACCCCTATTGGACGCCAGATTGGGCGTTGCGCACTCACGTCCCATCGGTGCAGATGAACCCTGAAATCAGCAACAATGATCTTCGATGCTATGCAGAGGGTATGCAGGTTTCGGGGGTCTGCATAGCATCTCGCACCTTCTCACCCTCGAGGAGCTGCCATGACTCGCCGCAGCTTTGGCCACACACCCCAAACGCGCAACGGCCGCTACCAAGCCCGCTATACCGGACCAGACGCCGTCATGCACACCGCGGGCATGACGTTCGCCTCGTAGGTCCACGCCCAGGGCTGGCTCGCCAACGAGGACCGGCTGATCGCCCGCGGCGAGTGGACCCCACCAGTTGAACGCCGAGCGGCAGCGGCTGCCAAGGCCTTGGCACCCCGTCCAGCAGTTCGCGGACTGCCGGGTGCACACCAGCGGCGTCAGCCACGATTCCCAGGTCACGTCAGTCACGCAAGGAGACCAACTCCTCACGGGTCAGCCTCATGGCAGGATCTCCCCCGTCATCCGGTCAGCCAGCAGACCGTTGATGAGCGCCAGCGAGGGCCTGTCCGTGGCCGAGCGGGTCGTGCTGGTCGCATCCCGGACGTCCTCGTCGAACAGGGCGCACCGAGCTCCTCGTGCCGCGGCGGAGCGGTAGCGGATCACCCGCGCAGCCCCGGGCGGTTCCTTGTGGCCGTCCTCGCACGTCCCCCGCGTCCGGGACTGCATACGGGTGAAGAACTGGGGCAACCCGTATCGGTGCCGGTCCTCCAGCCATTCGGTGGTCACGGAAACTCCTGCACGCCGACGTTGATCGGCGAGGCAGCCGATCTCGTGGACCAGGTGCGGATGCCGTGGCCAACAATCCAGGATGAGGCTGCTGCCCTCCCGGATGGGTTGCGTGTTGATCCATTCGACGACCGCGTCCAGTCATTCCCAGACCTCACGGCGCAGATCGGCGTCGCGGAAGGTGGGTCACATCCCAAGGCCTGAGGGCGGGTCTGCTGGCGCTTCAAGGCCTTGCCGCGGCGCCCGTCAAGGCAACGGGTGAGTGCGGCGATGACCGGTTTGCCGTTCTCGGCGACCACCAGTGCGGTCTTCTCCCGCAGTTCGCGCACTTCTTCGGGGCAGAGCACCGGGACGTCCTCGACGCTGAAGGTGCGTCCGGTCGCGCGTCCGGTCTGGTAGCTGACCCGCGACACCCGGACGGTGCCCAGCAGGTCGGAGACCTCCTTGTTGAACGACGCATCCTTCGATCCGCCGAAGATCACCGCCACGTTGCGTCGGCGATGACCCGCAGCGGCGGCGGATGTCTTCCTGGAAGGACAACGACATGGCTTGTTGCACGGTGGTGAGCGTGCTCCCGGCGGTCCGGTCGTCCCCGTTGAGGGCGCCGTGCGGCAGCCCGTGCCAGAACCTCGCCGCAAGTGGGTGTTCCCGAAGGATCTCCCCCGGTGTGGTCGCGGCGTGCGGGTTGGCGATCCACCGCAGCACGTAGTCGAGTGTCCGGCCGGTCAACGCGGCCGCAGGGAAGTAGGACTGGAGCACCTTCGCCGCCTCGGACGCGTAGAACCGCGCCGCGGCGTCGCCATGGCCACCCGCCATCACCCCCTTTACGGTGCCAGCCGTGAACGCCTTCGCCCTGCGCTCGGCAAGTATCGGGTCCACACAACCGTCGATCGGATCCCAAACCAGCTGAGGCAACCCCGGCGCCAACCCGAAAGGGTCGAGTACAGCCACCGGACCGTGCTGGGAGCGTGCGGTGATGCTCAACGGCAGATCGTCGGTCTTCGTCAACGTGACCAGCGCCGCGCCGGGTACGGGCAGCAGAACAGGCGTCAGCAGGTCCAGCGTCTTGCCCGAACCCTGCGGGCCGATCACCCCGGCGGTGCGATCCCACGGACACCACAACTCCCCAGCCTTCGGATGACGGGCCTTGCCGATCCGCCACCCGACCTGGGTGGGGTCGAACCCGGTCACGACGACACCTTTCGCACATCGCAGGAACGTTCGCCGTACAGGCCGGGACGCACGATCCGACGCTACCGACGCAGCCGTGAGCGGCCCAGCAGGCGCTCGGCCTCGCTGGCGCTGGCCATCCCCTTGGGCGCCGCGGGACCCCACCGGGCGGCAGCCTCGTTGCCGGCCCAGGCCATCAGGACGAGCAGGACCAGTTCGGTGCCGATGATCGACCCGGCCAACAGAGCAGGTGATATTTCATTGGCTGAGCGGGCCAGCCCCGCGCTGGCGTCCCCGGCCAGAAGACCACCGAGGGACGTGAACAACTCGGCAGGAACCGGCCACGAGAAGCCGTGACCACTGACCAGGAAGGCGATCGACCGACCGAGGTGGACGTCGAGGGCGAACACCACCCCGCAGGCCACAGCCACGCCCACCGAGATCTCCCACGTGAACGGGTACGGGTTGGCATGGGGACGCGCCATCGCGGGATCCTGCAGAAGGTCTCACCCATCCCAAGGCGCAGGGGACGGCTTCATGGACAATCTGGGAGTCAGGCCGATCGCCGACGCTTATGCCCTGTGCTACTGCGTTAAGGTCCGGAGGTCCGAAGCACCTCGCTCGATGGCGCGTTCTCGACAGCTGGACTTCCGGGGTGGGCCACAACGTTGAACTCGACTACGCACTTCTGGGGGAGTGGGCGCGAGTGAACGCCATCGGCACCCTGACGGTGATTGATGGCAGCTTTCTTCGTGTCAACGCGCCAATCGGGGCAGTCGTACCGATCGCGGTGGCCGGGCGGATTCGTTTTCTCGAAGAGCCGTACGAGGCGAATGTGGGGGTCCAATTCGAGCTCCCCCAAGGGCTGACTCTCTCCTTTGAGATTCTCGCCACCGCTGTGGAGGCGACGTCCTACGGCGAGGGCCGCCGACACGTTCTGTTCGCTTTGAACACTCAGCTGCCGGTCCTCTCCGCGGGACGCTGCAAAGTCGGCGTCTTCCTCGATGGTGTCTTGGCACGCGAACTCTGCTTCTCGATGGAACCTCCCACCATCATCGAACCAGCATCATGACTCCGAGCTACCGGCTCTCGCGACACGCTCAACAACGTATGCTGGAACGACACGTCGTGGAATCCAACGCTGAGGAAGTCCTCGCGTCGCCGGACAGCGCGCAGCATGATCCCAATCAACGTAGCTACCGTCTAGAGAAGCGGCTGGCTCAGGGCGTACTCAAGGTTTGGGTAGTCCAGCCGTGGCCGCCGGTGGGTACAGTTCAAGTCAAGTCAGTCGCCTGGAAGGATTGAGGAGGTCCCGATGAACCCGACACTCACTGTCGATGTCACCGCTGACGTCGCCTACCTCCGTTTGGACGAAGGCGAAGTTGCCCGCACCTGCGAGGCTTCCCCGAGCGTCTACGTCGACCTCGACAAGTTCGACGTAGTGGTTGGCGTAGAGGTTCTAGCCTTGGACGCTCTGATCCCATATTCTGAGTTGGCCACCAAGTTCCACGTTCGTCAGGAGCACTTGAAGTTCCTCGAACAGATTCGTCCCACTGTGACGAGCTTCGTAACGAGACAGCCCGGCTCGGAACAGCTGAGCAAGGGCGCTCGCAACGGTGTGCCTGCGTGAGACACCTGAGCTCTTCGTAGACCTTGAGTTGTGGAATAGCCAAATCCTGTGGATCGGCGTGTCAGGCGGCGTTCGGTTGGGCGTTCGATTGGTCGGGCCGTTCGACTTGTTTCCCGTTGGTGAAGGCGGACGAGGGCGCCCCGGTGGGGTGCATTGATCATGCGCCACCGGGCTTGGGCAGACTCGATCAGCTTGAATGCCAAGGCGATGCCGGCGGCGCGGGAGCCGAGGCCTTTGGTGACGCGTTGACGCAGCCTGACGTTGGCGAACGTTGACTCGATCGAGTTCGCGGTGCGTAGGTGGACCCAGTTCTCGGCGGCGCAGTCGTAGAACGCGAGGAGTACGTCGAGACCGTCGGTGATCTTCGCGATGGCTTCTGGCCATTTGTCGCCTTACCCGGCGGCGAACGCTTCCGGTTCGAACAGCAGGTCATCGATGACCGCCAGCACCGTGTGGGGGTGGCTGGTCACCGTCCCACCGACGGGCGAGCCAGCGCCTGGCGTCATCGGCCTGCCCCAGCAAATCCTCAACAATCAACGGGATATCCCGCAGCGGGGCACCAGTCGGGTCAGGCGCCAACGCTTCCAACCCTGTTCCTGAAGTCGGCGTGGGACTCGTAGATGTTGTCTCTGGAAATGCTGTTCTTGTGACCGCACTCATCACACTTCCACGTGTAGCGGTGGTCATCGAAACCAAACTGGCCATTGAGGTGCCCTCCACATCGGTCGCACCACCAATCGACGTCAGGGAAACGCTCGCTCATCGCGCCTCCCCAACACCTGAGTCTCCTGAGCGCTCCTCGACGCCCCCGTTGGCATCATCTGAGTCTTCCGGCTCGAGCGCGGCTCTCAACTGTTCCTTCGATACCGCGGCGGCGTCAGCACGCGCCTCGTACGTAGACCACAGCCACCGCCCACCGAAGTAGGCGCCGCCTGCCGCCAACGTGACCAGTGCACCGATCCCGGCGCCCTTACCCAGTAGCCCTGGGGCGGCCCTCGCAACGGCAGCGGACTCGATCGTCCGGATCAGGTTCTCCACGCCGCCCACGCGGGCTGCAGCGGTCACGATCTCTTGGTACGGGCCGAGGTTGCTCATGCTCTCGTTACTTCTTCACGATCGTGGCGCATGCCGTGCACCTGAGTTGGTTGGTCGTGTACGGCTGCAGCGTGTACTTGCCGCACGATGGGCACTTGTTTCCCTTGGCCATGTCTTCAAACCCCCTCTGCCCGAGACGATCCCGGTATGTCGAGGCTACCGGTTCGCAGCCCATGGGGCAATCATTGATTACTTCCCCCCTTGTCAAGAGCCATATTTGGCATCAATGCTTCTGGAAATCATAATGACAAGGTGTGACGCCGGGTCGCGGGTGCAGATTTGGCGAGTGCTTCCGACGACGGAAGACGGCGCCGACGACGGCCACGACCCCACAAGCGCCCACGGCGTTGGGTCCCGTGAAGACTCGGCGGCGTCCGGTGCTCATCATCGCGTCCGTGGCCGCCCTCCTGCTGTCGGCGCTGAGCGGCGTGTGGCTGCCTCCGCGCTCGATCTGCCGGAGTACGGGCATGTCAAGGCGCTCAAGGTCGCGACCCGTGGGGCATTTCTCCTCACGTTCGCAGGCGACAGCACATCACCGCGGTTCCACGACGCCCACGGGATCACAGACCCCAAGATGCTCACCGACCCGACGAACCTGAAGGACGTCGAGTGTTCTCCCGCCGGATCGTGGCTGGAACGTTGCCTCCACACTGCGGGCCGACGTGCTGCCGTTGCAGGCCTCGCCATGGCCGCGTGGGACGCCGGAGGGAACTTGACGGGGCTCGTGCACCACGCCGATCAATGACCTTTCCAGTCTGCGTCGTGCGTGTCGGTCAACAAGCCACGCACCCTCGCCTCGACCGTCACGAACGATATCTCACCAGGCGTCCGCTCGTACTTCGCTGGCTCTTCCGACCTCACCGCCTTGATCACCGTCGTCCGCAGGATCCCCAACCGCGCAGCGATCCGCGCATGCGGAACCCCCTCCCCGGCCAGTCTCCTGATCAGTGCCCAAACCTCTAACATGATCACCCTTCCGATGCTGTCGGGTGTTCGCTTTTCACCGGCGAAACTGTTCAGTTTTCGAGCAGCTTCGACAAAATACCCGCAAGCCGCCGTGCCCCCGATGTCTCGTTGAGAAGAGGAGCTACTCCCAAAGCCCAATCCGCTGGGGCACTACTCGACGCGCTCGAGCATGTCGCTGATGGGTTTCAGGCTGGACGCATAGCTGTAACCCGAAGTTGAACCCTCAAGTCGGATGGCTACACGCCCGTTGCCAAGGCACCTGCTACTCTCGTCGATCCTTTTTCCCATGACCGACGAAACCCCTGCACCGTGACTTGGCGCGGTTAGTTCGTCGCGTTCGCGGCCACAAGGACCCCGCCCGTCCCTCGTTCACGGGCGCATGTCATCGTGCAATCGGATGCTCGCGAGTTCGATCCTGCCATCGTTGAGGTGCCAGTAGTGCAATCGCCGCGCAGACGGTGTCTGCACCTGCAGCGAGACCCGCCAACAGGTGGCGCCATCTTCGC
This sequence comes from uncultured Propionibacterium sp., assembly GCA_937867175.1. Lineage (GTDB taxonomy): Bacteria > Actinomycetota > Actinomycetes > Propionibacteriales > Propionibacteriaceae > Brooklawnia. Next base: position 6,273 of record CALMKG010000142.1, read on the forward strand.
GTGAGCGGGGCGGATCGTCGCCGCCCATCCCGGTGCGCAACTGGTGGGCCTCCCGCCCGGCCAACTCATAGACGCGGCCGGTAAGAACCTCGACGATCACCTCAACGACTTTGGCCCGCGAAACACCTTCAACATCGGCCCACGATGCGAAGAAGTTGGGTCCAACTGTCCACGCCGCCAGCGGAAGGTCATCCTTCTGTTCGGCGGGAACGCGTCGCGCCCAAGCGAGGTCGATCTCGAACGACAATTGCCGGATCGGGTCGCTGAACAGGACGCCGTCGTTGACGGCGCGTCCCAGTTCGCTCTCCGCGGCGTTGAGGCGCACCTGCAGGCTCTCGCTGCGTCGGCTCTCCTTCCGTGCCGCTGTGCGAAGCAACGTCAGTTCCCTCTTGGTCTGACGGTTGGTTTCCCGCTCCCGCTGGAGGTCTTGCAACAGGGCGTCGCGTTCGATCGTGAGGGAATACAGCGTCTCGTCCTCTGCCTGCAGGCTCGCACCGCTCGAGGCGACAGCGGTGCGGCAGGTGGCGACGGAAGGCGACGGGCTCGACGGCAGCGGAAGAACCACGGTGGGTGGCTCGATGACAACGTCCACCAGTGCGTCGTCGTCCTCAGCCAAGGGCAGCAACCACGCCGGACCCCCCGTCAGGATGCTGGGTGCTGCGACAGGGATGTCGTCCGGACTGACGTCGACTAGCGACAGCCGCCAGTCTTCGGGCGACGCACCCCGGGCCAATACCCGGGTGACGAGCACTTCGTCTTGGCTGATGAGCGCACGCAGGTCAATCTGCCGAGACGTGGCCACCACCCCGTCGGGTTCGATGCTGACCGGAAAGTCAGGAAAGAGCTCAACAACGCACAGAGCCCGCTCAACCGACCTTGTCTGCGCGAGAACAACGCTGCCCACTCGATATCCAGCAAGGGCTTCTAGTGCAGGCACCCGCATAGGCGAGACATCGATGCGACGGCTGTCCAGGTCGAGTGTCCCGGCAACAGTCATGCCCTTGGTAAGGACACGGTCTTCGTCAACTCCCGGAGCGACAAGGTCGGTCCACACCGAGCCGATCCCGGACGACCCACTGGTAAGCGTGACAAGCCCGCGGTGTGCCATCATCCCCAGGACCGTTCCCTGCACTGCCACCGACCGCTGCACGGGCGTCCCGAAGGATCCGCCCACCGGCACCGTCCGCATCACATCGATGGTGAGTTGCTCAATCGCAGCCTGCCCATCACTGGGCCCATAGAGGAAGCGCAGCGGCGACGAATACGGGTTCTGGGTCCACTCGGCTCCGGGCGGGTACACCCGCGCCGCGCCACCGTAGACGTCGCACAGTTCCGGCAGTTGCTTGCTGAACGCCCAACTAATCGGCCCAGTGGGCATCTCCCCCAGTTGGGCCAACCCCTGGAGGTTCTCAGAGAGGCCGGCCATGTCAAGGTAGGGGGCGGGCTGTCCAGCGGCCGCCGTCACCAGGACGACCGGCTGAGTCCGCCTCGGATCCACGAGGTGGCGTGCCAGGTCCTCGGCCTCCGCGACCGACTCCACCCGAAATACGCCAGAGATGCCCGGAGACATCCTGACCGAGGCAGCAGACTCCGCGTCGTACGGCAGCCCCGACTGCGGTTTCGAAGTCAGGGTGTCTACGTCGCGCACGAGCAATTCGAGTATCCTGGCGCGGTGCTCGGGCGTGTCGCCCATGCGTAGCGGGGACAGTCGAACATCCTTCGTCCAGGCGTCTCCGGGTGGATACACCCTGCAGGCGCCATTGAAAGCGCTCAGCCGTGAGCCACCCAGCCGGTCGGTCAAGGTGTTCGTCAGGTTGTGCGAAAGAACGACGATGTCAGCCCTGCCCTGCACCCGCGCCGCCAACTCCGCGACAGGGACATAGGGCTGACGTTGGCCGACGTCGATCGTGACGAGAGCCAGTGGTCTGGAGCGATCTGGGTCGAGGATGCGCTCCGCGAGATGAACGGTGGCAGGGCGGTCGTCGACCCACTGCACCGACGTGTTGACCGGCGCATCAGCCGGAACGTGCGTCTTCTTACGCTTCTGCCTCGCCACCCATCCCCCCAACTCGCTTGCCTGTCACCCTACCAAGACCGAGCGCGCTGTCCGCGGCAGCAGATATCAGCATCCAGGCATGAACCTGACAAGCTGTCTATGTCGGGGACACGGCGACGCGGAGCGACCGGTTCCAGTCTCGGGATCGAACTGGTTGGTCACGAAGGTGGCAGATGCGCGGCCTCCCACCGATACGCCGAGGTGTAACTCCTCCGTTTCGCCCCGATGAGGGCCATCCTTCCTCGCCAGCCCTCATCACAAGGACCGGCCCATCAGGATGTCCACCGACAACGGGTCAACCCCAGATCGGACGTGAAAGGAACGGCGATGCTTCAGGAGTTGCGGTCGCGATCTTCGCGGGGAGGGTGACTGTGTGGTGTTCGCGCCCGAGCGCGCGAGGCTCCGGGAGGAGCCCTGGATCTGGCGAGTTCGACTAAGTGGCGTCCGCGGAACTCGGCGAACTTGGCAGGGTCGTGTCCGAACCACTCACGCAGGCCAGCGCTTGGCGCGATCCCCTTCATCCAGCGGTCAACGGCGGCGTCCTCCTTGGACATGCCGCGCGGCCAGATCCGGTCAACGAGTACGCGATACCCGCCTTCAGGTAGCGCTGGATCATAGATTCGTTTGATCGCAAACATGGCCGAACAACTCCTCTGGTCGAACATCTTCGGCCGGTCGGGTGTGCAAGCTGCCCGCGTCCCCAAGGTGCTGCGCATCTTGTCACTGTGGGACGTGGCGCAGAGCCCCGACGACCAGCCGTCGCTTTCCCAGACGCGCATCGTCTCGTCCAAGCGACGCTCATGGACAGCGGCGCCCGTGGGCGGCACAATGGTGCGCTGCAGAAGGAGCATGCCCATGAGCACGTTGTTGCAGATCGGGCCGGTCAATTGACACGATCCAACCGGCACAAAGCGTCATGCCCATGACCTCTG
>CALMKG010000143.1 GCA_937867175.1 uncultured Propionibacterium sp.
GCGGGATTGCGGTGGGAGCACTTACCAGGCCGCGGCCGATCCAACGGCAGCCCGGCGAGGCTACCACGAGCGGCTGTTCGAACGCGAATCCACTACTAACAACCTAAGGTTGACAAGGAGAAAGGCCGCGTCCTTCAGGCGATGCCGAGTGCGCGCCGAGTGTTCACAACGTCGGTCGTCATCTGGGCGATCAGGTCGTCGACGGAGGCGAACTTGATCTGGCCACGCAGGTGCTCGACGAACTCGACGCCGAGCTCGACCCCGTAAAGGTCCAAGTCAGCGCGATCCAGGACGTAGGATTCGACGCGTCGTTCGATCCCGTCGAACGTCGGGTTGGTGCCAACGCTGATCGCGGCCGGTAGCTTGGGGGCGTCCGGCTGGTCGAGACGGCGCAGCCAGCCCGCGTAGACGCCGTCGGCGGGGGTGGCCATCTCGGCGGCGACCGGCATGTTCGCGGTCGGGAAGCCGAGTTCGCGCCCGCGTTGGTCGCCGACGACCACCACCCCCCTGACTCGGAACGGCCGGCCCAAGTGCCTCGCCGCCGTGGCCACATCACCCTTCAGCAGCGCGTTACGCACCAGGGTGGAGCAGGTCTGCTCGGAATCGACGCTCGTGAGCGTCAGCACCTCCACCTCGAATCGGCCCTCACCGACCTGTCGCATGGTTTCCGGGGTACCCTTGGCGTCCTTGCCGAACCTGAAGTTCTGGCCGACCACGACCAGGGCCGGGTTCAGCGGGCCAAGGATCGTCTTGATGAAGTGCTCAGGCGACCAGTCGGCCACTTCTCGGGTGAACTGGACGACCCGGATCTGGTCGGCGCCGGACCGGCGCAGCAAGTCGATGCGGTCCTGCAACGAGGTGAGCAACAGCGGGGCACGCCCGGGTGTGGCGACCACGCTCATCGGGTGCGGCCAGAAGGTGACCACGACAACCGGGACCGGTTCGGTAGCAGTCTGCAACTCGGTCGCGCGCCGCACTGCGGTGGCGAGCAACTCCTGGTGGCCGCTGTGAACACCGTCGAAGTTGCCGATGGCCACCACGCTTCGTCGCATTACCACTCCCGCCAGAAACCGTCCTGGCCGGGGCTCCCGACCACGCCGAACAGCATAGCCACGCATGCGGCGCCGACCCTACTCGACTTCACCCGGCAGAGGTTGGGCCACCTGCGCTACCTTGGCCATCGTGGAACTGGTCGTCTCGTCCGCCGCCGTCTTCGTGCTGATCATGGACCCGCTGGGCAATGTGCCGCTTTTCCTGGCCGCACTACGACACACCGCACCCGAACGCAGGCGAAGGATCGTGGTCCGGGAACTGCTGATCGCACTGGCGGTGATGCTGATCTTCCTGTTCGGCGGGAACGCGTTCATGGAACTCTTCCACGTCGAGACGCCCGCCCTTGCCGTGGCGGGCGGAATCATTCTGCTGCTGATCGCGCTGCGGATGATCTTCCCGACCCCGGAGCGCAACTTGCGGGAGGCGTCGCCGGACGACGAGCCGTTCATCGTGCCGTTGGCGGTGCCCTACGTGGCCGGCCCGTCCCTGCTGGCGATGGAGATCGTCCTGGTCTCTGGCAACCCGGAGGCTCTCACCTCATACCTGGTGGGGTTGGTGCTGGCGTGGTTGGTGACCGCCGTGGTCTTGTTCTTCAGCCACGCGCTGCACCGGATGCTCGGCGAGAAGGTGCTGGTGGCCATGGAACGGCTGATGGGCATGGTCTTGGTCATCGTGGCCACCCAGATGGGCCTGGAGGGGATCGCCGCGTTTTTCGGTCTCGCGCGCTGATCTGTCAGTCTGGACGACCGAATGTCGGGGGGCGACGCGCCACGAAGGCGGCGACGCCCTCCGCGAAATCTGGATCGGCAGCGCAAGCTGCCTGCAGGTCGACCTCCTGTTCGAGGTATCTGTCGAAGTCGGCGAACTGCGCCTGCCAAATCTGCTGCTTGATGGCGGCCAGTGCCGTCCGCGGCCCGGTGAGTAGGCCGCCGATCAAGTCGGCGGTGGCCTGCCCGAGTTCATCGGCGGGCACCACCGATGTGATTAGTCCAAGTCGTCGAGCGTCCAGGGCCGACAATGAGCGACCGCTCATCAACAGTTCGGCGGCAAGCAGGTGGCCGAGCCGGCGGGTCAATACGTAGCCGACCCCGGTGTCCGAGGCAAGACCGACCTTCGAGAATGCGGTGACGAAGCTGGTGTCGTCGGAAGCGATACAGAAGTCCGCCAGCAGCGCCAGCCCCATCCCCGCTCCGGCGACGCAACGGTGCACCGAGGCGACCACCGGCTTGGGCATTGTCCGGATCAGCACCGCCACCTGGCCCAGGCTCCGCACCAGGTCGGCCACGTCGAATTCGCCGGATTCGAGTTCCTCGGCGAACCATGCCACGTCGCCGCCAGCGCAGAACGCCTTGCCGGCGCCGCTCAGCAGGACGACGCGTACGCCCGGGTCAGCGGCGGCGGTCTCGAGGGCGCGAACCAACTCGGTCGCCATTACCAGGTTGACCGCGTTCAACCGGCCCGGATTGTGCAATGTCACGTGGGCGATCGCCCCCGACACCGAGTAGGCCACTTGTGACAACTCCATCCCGACAGCCTAGGCCGCGCAGTGTGGCTGTCCGCCAAGCTGGGGCCATCCCCGCAGGATCAGACGAAGACCGCGACCGGACGTGCGCCCGGCCCCTCCCGGCGGTACAGCGCCAGCAGGGTGCCGTCCGGGCCGATGATGCCGGTGGGGTCGGAGCGTACCT
>CALMKG010000144.1 GCA_937867175.1 uncultured Propionibacterium sp.
GGCCTGCGTGCGTGGCCGCTCAATTCGGCAGCGGATGTACAGCCCGTACCGGCTGAAGACGCCGCTGCGTCGCAAGGCAGGCACGAAGCGGGGCGACGGTGAATGGGAGGAGATCTCCTGGGAGGAAGCCCTCGACGAAGTCGCCGAGAAGATCAACAGGTTCCGCAACGATCCGCAGCATGGTCCGCAATCGGTGCATGTCATCTACGGAACGGGCACCACCGGCGGGAACATCACCCGCCGCAACCCGCTGCGCAACCTGCTGGCAGTCTCGGGTGGCTACCTGTACTACCAGGCGGACTACTCCACGGCGCAGATCACCGCCGCGGTGCCCTACACCTACGGGGCATGGGTGACCAGCAACTCGTTCGAGGACGCCCAGCATGCGCGGTTGCAGGTCATGTTCGGCAACAACGGGCACGAGACCCGGATGTCCGGCGGCGGTGAGGTCTTCGTCTCCGCCCAGATCAAGGAGAAGTACGACGTTCGGACGATCGTGATCGATCCTCGCTACTCCGAGACCGCGCAATCCCTCGCCGATGAGTGGATCGCCATCCGTCCAGGTACCGACGCGGCCCTCTGCGCAGCGATCGCGCACGTCCTGATCACCGAAGACCTGGTCGATCAAGAGTTCCTCGACAACTACTGCGTCGGCTATGACGAGGAGCACATGCCGGAGGGGATTCCCGCTGGCAACTCCTACAAGTCATACATTCTGGGTGAAGGCGGGGTGCACACCGAGGCCAAGACACCGGCTTGGGCGGCACCCATCACCGGAATCCCCGAAGCCGTCATCATTCGGCTGGCCCGGGAGATCGGTCATGCCAAGCCTTGTGCGATCACCCAGGGTTGGGGTCCTCAGCGGGCGGCCAACGGCGAGAATGCGTCCCGCGCGATCTTCATGTTGCCCATCCTGACCGGCAACGTCGGTATCAAGGGCGGGGGGACCGGTGCCCGCGAGGGCTCCTATGCCATCCCCATCAAGCGCTGGAGCGAGGGCACGAACCCGAACAAGATCACCATCCCGGTCTTCATGTGGACCGAGGCAGTGGCGCGCGGGCGCGAGATGACCGCGACCAACGCGTCCATCCAAGGCGCGGACGCACTGGGCACCGACATCAAGGTGATCATCATGCACGCATCGAACACCCTGGTGAATCAGCACTCGGACCACGGCCGGACGATCGAGTTGCTGCGTGATGACACCAAGTGTGAGTTCATCGTCGCCATCGACACCACCATGAACCCGTCGACGAAGATGGCCGACATCCTGCTGCCTGATGCGATGAGCACCGAGCAATCCGACTGGGTGCCGAATGGCTCTGCCGGTGAACTCGGATACGCGATCTATGCGCAGCAGGCGGTGCCTCCCGCCTTCGATAGCCGCCCGACCTTCTGGATCTGCCAGGAACTGGCGAAGAGGTGGGGAGTGGATGACAAGTTCTCCCAAGGCAAGTCGCAGGACGAATGGGTGCAGACGCTGATCGAGGAATCGCGTGCTGCCGTGCCCGAGATCCCGGCCAGTCTGGACGACCTCAAGGCCCAAGGTGTCGTGCGCCAGCGCAACCCCAAGGGATTCACGGTCGCGCTCAACGCTTTCCGGGCCGATCCGGTTGCCAATCCGCTGAAGACCGAGTCGGGCAAGATCGAGATCTTCTCGAAGAAGCTGTGGGAGATGTCGAAGACCTGGACTTGGGAGTTCGCCGAGCCGGGAACCGAGGGACATCGGCTGACTGCGCTGCCAGAGTACTTCCCGACCTGGGAGGGCGTCGAGGAGGCTCGAGTCAACAGTGAAACGCCCTTGCAGATGATCACCCATCACTTCAAGGGGCGCACGCACTCCACTTACCACGACTCCCCGTGGCTGCGGGAGGCCCATCCGCAGTCGGTCTGGATCAACACGCTGGACGCCGAGGCCCGCGGCGTCGCCAACGGTGACCTGGTGCTCGTCGAGAATCGGCGGGGCAAGGTGAGGCTGCCTGCCTACGTGACGGTGCGCATCGTCCCCGGGACGGTGTCGATACCGCAAGGGGCGTGGTTCGAATTGGATGCCGACGGGGTCGACGTCGGAGGTTCGGGCAACACCTTGACGTCGTGGAATCCTTCGCCGCTGGCGAAGGGCAACACGCAGCACACGAGCCTTGTCCAGGTTCAGAAGGTTTAGGGGTGAATTGTGTCTGAGCGTTTGGGTTTTTATT
>CALMKG010000145.1 GCA_937867175.1 uncultured Propionibacterium sp.
CAAGAAAGTCGAGATCGACGCTGCAGCCGACGAGCTGGTGGCAGCGGTGATGGCCAACAACGGTGGGGAGCAAGGCACCCTACCGGGCTACTCCGGCACGACCACCACTGCCGACGACCTCCGGGTCGGGGCGCTGGGTATCAAGTCCATGCTGACCCGTGTCGAGCAGTGGGCCGACTTCATGGGGCCGGCGTTCAAGCGCTTCATCTGGCAGCCGGTGTCCGAGGCGGTCACCCGCTACCGGGTGCGTCGCAACGAGATGGTCAAGCAGTACCGTGACCTTCTCAAGACCATCGAGCCTGACCTGACGTTCCACAAGATCCACGCGCCCGAGCTGGGGTTGGGCGGGTTCACGTTCAACGCCGGCAAGAGTGAGGTGCTGCACGCCATCCTGCACTCCGGCAACGAGTCCAACCTGCGCAAGCTGCTGCTGGGTCGTGGCTGGGCCACCGTCGACGCCGAGGGTAACCTCGACACCTCGCGCTGGGATGCGTTCGTGCGGCGCATGGCAGATGAGGGGGTCATCACCCGTAACGACATGGACTTTGTCCAGGGCGTGTGGGATCTGCTGGAGACCGTCAAGGGTGACGCGCAGAAGGCGCACCGCGAGCTGTACGGGTACTACTTCAACGAGGTGACCGCCACCCCGTTCGTGGACCCGTTCGGCGTCGAGCGCCGGGGTGGTTACGTTCCTGCGCTGGCGGACGGTCTGTCCTCGCCGGACGCCATGCAAAAGCGCGAGCAGGAGGAGCTGCTGCACGCCGGCAACTCCTTCATGTTCCCGTCGACCGGCAAGGGCTTCACCCAGGCGCGCGTCGAGTACAACCGCCCGCTGGAGCTGGACCTGCGCACCATCGGATCGCACCTCGACAAGGTCACCCGCTTCGCCTACATCGAGCCGGCTGTCCGTGACGTGGGCAAGCTGCTCCTCAACAAGCGCGTGTCCCGTGCGTTGAACGGCTACGACCAGACCATCATCAGCCAGATGCTCAACCCGTGGCTGCAGCGTGCTGCGCGCCAGACGATCAGCGTGCCGGGCAAGAACCGCTGGGCCGACAAGTTTTTCAACGGCCTGCGCTCTCGCTCCGGGGTGGTCATCATGTTCGCCAACGTGGTCAACACCCTGCAGCAGATCACCGGCTTCTCGGTGGCGGCGACGAAGGTGCCGGCTCCGATGCTGCTCCGCGCCACCTACCGGATGGTGACCGATCCCAAGCGCATGAGCGCGGAGGCGGCAGCACTGTCCCCGTGGCTGGCCGAGCGTATGGCCGGGCAGTCGTTCGAGATGCAGCAGGAGATCAAGAACATCCTGGTCAACCCCAACCCGGTGGTGAAGGGTAACGAGTTCCTCAAGCACAACGCCTACTTCATGCAGCAGGCGATGCAGAACATGATGGACCCGATCATCTGGTGGGGCGCCTACGACAACGCGGTCGCCAAGGGGGCCAACCAGCGCGACGCGATCCGCGCCGGCGACGAGGCGGTGCGCACGACACAGGGCACCTTCGCCCCGGAGGACGTGTCTGCGTTCGAGTCCAATACCGCGTTTGTCCGACTGTTCACCCAGTTCTACGGCTACTTCAACATGCTGGCCAACACCCTCGGGCTCGAGGCCAAGAAGGCGGTCCGCGACATGGGCTACGGCGCGGCCACCCCCCGGCTGCTGTTCATCTGGTTCGCCGGCCTGGCACTACCTGCGGTGGTGGCCGAGATCATCGCCCGCGGCCTGCCGGACGACGAGGACGACGAGGACGGCGACGGCGTACTGGACGAGTGGCTGGCGCTGTTCTTCGGGTCGCAGGGTCGCACCCTGGCGGCGATGGCGCCGGGGGTTGGGCAAGGTGTGTCGCTGGCGGTCAACCTGACGGACGACAAGGTCTACAACGACCGGCTGTCCATCAGCCCGGGTATGTCGATGGCCGAGACCACGATCCGCGGCGGGGTCAACCTGCTGCAGGGTGAGGTGTTCGACGATAGGCTGACCAAGGCCGAGGTGCGCGACACCCTGACCCTGATCGGTATGGCTACGGGAGCACCGACTGGTGCGGTGGCCCGCGCAGGCGGTTACCTCGTGGACGTGGAGAACGGTCGGGCCGACCCGGAGAACCCTGTTGAGTTCGCGGTCGGGCTGACCACCGGCCGGTGAGTGCGCATTGGGAAGGACTGCGCCTCTAGGATGGGGCGCATGTCTACCCATAGGCGCGCCCCATGACTATCTCCTCCGAGGTCCGCAAAGCCGGGCCGTTCACCGGTAACGGTGTCACCACCTCATTCCCGTTCACGTTCAAAGTGTTCTCCCCCGGCGACTTGCGCGTGGTGCGCACCATGCCGTCCGGCATCGAGGATGAGCTAACCCTCGATCTGGATTACTCGGTAACGCTCAATGGGGACCAGGACGCCAACCCGGGCGGCACGATCACCTACCCGGTCAGCGGTGACCCGCTGCCGGCTGAGTGGCGCCTGACCCTGGTGGGGGCGCTGGACTACCTGCAGCCGACCGACATCACCAACGGCGGGGGGTTCTTCCCGCAGGTCATCGAGAACGCTCTGGACCGCAGCATCATGCTGGTGCAGCAGGTGGCCGAGGAAGTGGGCCGCACGATCCGGGTGGCTGTGTCTGACGATGCCACCGAGGGGCTCGACCTCCCGGCTATGGCAGCACGCGCCGACAAGGTGCTGGGGTTTGACTCGGATGGGAATTTCCGGGTGTATGACCGGGCTGTCGCCACGACAACCACCATTTCCAAGAAGTTCACCCCGACACTCGGGCAGACCACGTTTACCCTGCCGCAGGCGTACACCCCCGGCGTGAACGCGCTCTATGTGTTCCTCAACGGTAGCAAGCTCATCAGCGGTACCGACTTCACAGAAACCACCACCACCTCGTTCGACCTGGTTGTAGGTGCATCTGACACCGATGTCATTGAGGTGTTCGCCGGGGTGCCGCTGGTGACGGGCATCAGTGCGACGCAGGTGGCACACACACCGGCCGGGGGTGGTGTGACGGTGACGGTACAGGACAAACTTCGCGAGATTGTCAGCGTCAAGGATTTTGGCGCGGTTGGCGATGGCGGTACCTCCGACCAGACGGCAGTAGCAGCAGCAGTGGCTCACTGCTACAGCACCGGGAATGGTCTGTACTGGCCCGAAGGCACATATCTGACGACAGCGAGCATTCCGAATTTCCATGATGTGAAGCATTCCGGCCAAGGGCAGGTCCAGCGCGGCAGCAGTTCTATTTGGTACATCGAGCCAGCCAACGGGCAGCTCAACGTGCTGAATGTCACCACCACGGGCAGCGACACCAACGACGGGCTGGGGTCGTCGCAAGGATTGGCGACCGGGCAAAAGGCCATCGACATTCTGGAGAACATCGGCCCCTTGGCCGCTAACGGTCGCTGGCGAATCCAGTACGGTGTCGGCACGTTCAACCAGTCGGCATCCTCGACGGATGCGCCTTTCTTTACCAACTACCTGGAAATCCGGGGCAACAGCGCAGCCATCCCCGCATGGGCTACTGGCCAGACGGTGCAGGTGGGTGACTTCCGCCTGTGCAACTCGACCATGTTGTTTATGGCGGAGTCGGAAGGCACGGCCGGGGCGACGGAACCGTCCCAGCCATATGGTACGCAGTCGGACGGCACGGTTACTTGGCGCTGGATTGGCGGACATCGTGCATGGACGACTGGACAAGTGGTTGCGGCCGGAGCTTTCCGCACTTCAGCAACAAAGGTCTACTGGACGGCGGCAGGCGGCACCTGTGGCGCGACCGCGCCGACGCATTCTAGCAATTCTGCCGTGTCCGATGGTGGCGTGACTTGGGTCTTTGTCGGGCATTACAACGCGCCTCCGACGACCTATCCGACCACTAGCATTAGTGGCGCACTCAATTCTGCAGCATGGACGGCTGGGCAAGCAGTCGAGGCTGGCGCAGCGCGCAGCAACGGCACGAACTGCTATATCGCCGCTTCCGCCGGGACGTGCGGCGCGTCGGCCCCGGTGCACGTAAGCGGTACGGTTTCTGACGGGACGGTGCCGTGGCGCTACATCGGCCAGAAAGAC
>CALMKG010000146.1 GCA_937867175.1 uncultured Propionibacterium sp.
CCGTGAGCTTGTTGCGTGCGTCGGACACGTTCGCCGAGGACCACTCCTCGATTTCGTTCACGATGCGGCGTTGCCGCAGGCCCATGTCCGAGGCGTAGACGTCGGCGGCACGCGTCAGGCTCAGCGACCGCGTGAAGTAGGGCGAGGTCTCGGCGCCGTGGATGTACGCGACCACCACGCCGGGGATGTGTGTGCGGGTCGCGGGCCGCAGTGACGGCCGCGCGTGCTTGTGCTTTGCCATGACGCCTCTCTGTGGGGATTCCCCTGCTAGCTGGATGCCCCACGGCAGGGCGACGGCCCCGGGCCACAGAGGGAGCCCGGGGCCGCCTAGACGGTTGCTTAGGCCGTCAGCCGGTCACGCCTTCAGGAAGCGGAAGGCGTTCACGTCGGCCACATTCGAGCCGACACGCTTGTACGCGACGAGGCCGCGCTTGCCCACCGGCAGGCCGTTGCCGTCGACCACGTTCTGGATGAACTCGACGTTGACCCCGAGCCGGTCGTACACGATGAACTCGGAGAAGTCGCCGAGCACCGCGAGGATGTTCCCCGAGGTGGTCGTCGAGGTCACCGAGGACGCCCGCTCCACCGGCAGGTCGAGGATCACGTTGCGGTTGGTCATGTCGATGACCTTGGTGCCCTCGGTGCCGATGTACTGCTGCGCGATGGTGAGGTAGGTCGTCTTGTTCATGAGCCACGTCGAGGAGTCCTCGTAGCGCTCGGGCAGGGCGTTGAACAGCGCGAGGGTGTCGAGCGCCGACGCCGAGGTGAACGCACCCCGCGTGGTCGCGGTGACCGTCGAACCCGTGGTCGCGCTGATCGCGGTGACGATGCCCAGCGGGGCGTCGGAGCCGGAACCGGTGACGAACGCCACGCCCTCGGCCTGGTCGATCGCCTCGCCGATCAGGCCGGGGAGGTCGGACAGCAGGCTCGAGTCCTGGAAGATCTCGTAGCTGCCGGTCACGTACGCGGTGAGCATGGCCGCGTCGACCTGCACGCCACCGAGCGTCGGGCTGCCGTCGGTGAACGCCGCTCCCTCCGCCTTCCAGTAGGTGGTGACGTTGCCGGCGGTGACGCCGTTCCACTTGTCCTGCATGCCCTGCTTGACGGTGGCGATCCGGCGTACCGGGTTCTTCGTCATGGCGCCCGTCTTGATGAGCGTCGGGTCCAGCAGCGTGGGCAGCGCGTAGCCGCCATTGGCGCTGGTGAGGCTCATCGACGCACGGACGGCCTCGACCTCGACCGGGGACAGCACGGGGGCGTTGCCCTTCGCGGCCGCGGTCATCCAGTTGCGGAACGCCGAACGGTAGGCGTCGGAGCCGTGGACCAGGACGTACCGGGCGAGCCGCTCGGCGTCGTCGTCCTCGCGGTCGGCGAACATCTCCAGCTTGCGCACGACCTCCTGCGCGGCCTCGGACGCGCCGCGGCGGGAGAAGGTAGGGTCGAACGCGGTGCGCGCCCGGTCGACCAGCTCGGCGCCCGACATGCCGCGCATGGCGTTCAGGTCGAAGGCGTCCGTGCGGGACTCGGCCACCTGGACCGAACCCCAGCGGGCGCGGGTCTCTGCGCGGCGCTCCTCGAGTTCGATGTTGCTGCGGAGCGTGGCGGACTCGGCGTCCAGCTCGTTCCACCGGGCCTGCTGGGTCTCGTCGAGGCGGGCCTCGCCGGCCTCGGCGTCGAGTGCGCGGAGTTCGGCGTCGATCTCGTCGAGCCGACCGCGCATCACGTCAATGTTGACGTTCACTTCTGTCCCTCCTTGGGGGTCAGGTTGTGAATCCGTTGGCGCCGTTCGCCAGCGGACATGCCTCCCGGGTGGCTCGCAGCCGGCGCGGTGGGCGGGTTCTCCGCGGCGTCCCCAGCCGTACGATCTGGGGAGGTGCGGAAGTTCAGGGCGTCGCGGCTGCGCGTCAGCTCGTCAACCCACAGGGGGTCGCGGGAACGCATGCCCTCGACGTAGGCGTCCGTCATCGAGCGGACGGCCGCGGTGCTGGAAGGGTTCGCCGGGAACGTGACCGGGCCGAACTCGAACAGCCGGACCTCCTTGATGGTCCGTTCCGGGATGCCCTTTGGGTTGTGCTCGGATACCCCCGGTTCCTCGTTCCACTCGTCGCGGATCACCCGCATGCGGAACGACGAACCGTAGGCGCCAGACTTCAGCCCGGGCAGCAGGTCGCGGTTGTACGAGGTGTCGAACAGCCGCACCGTCCCGACCGGGGAATCCTTCTCCTCCGTCAACGACTCAGTGACGCCCAAGACCTTCTGCCCGATCTGCGGGTCGAACCCGTGATTGAACAGCACCTTGACCTGTGCGCCCGACTCCTCGATGGTCTTGGCGAACGCGCCGAACTCGGTGCGCTCGAGGAAGTTCCCCTCCCACAGCGAGTCGATCTCGTACCACGTCCCGAACGAGGAGAAGCGAACCTCCATCGCGGGCATGCCGTCGTCGGCGTCCGTTGCTCGCACAACCTGCGACACGGCACGCACAACCTCAAGATTTGGCAGCGGTTCCACTATTCACCCCCTGGGGCGTTGTTGGTGGTGGTCTTCGGCTCGTCGCCCCAGGCGACAGGCTCCAAGTCCTCGATCTGGCGGATCTCGTTGATGGTCCGCCACTGACTCCGTAGGGCCGACTCGTGCGCCTGGTAACGCTGGAGCGTCGTGGTCTCCAGCAGCGCGTCCCGCTCCAGCCGAACCGTGAGCGTCGACGGGGGCAACAGCGACGTGAACACCCGGTCAGCCCGGCGAATCCACTTGCCCATCGAGAACACGAGCAGGTCCTGCCGCCGGTCGACCACGTTCGCGTAGGTCATCGACCCACCCGACTCGTAGCCCATCACCTCGGCGAACCCAGGGCCGAACATCCGCGCGCACTGCGCCTCGGTCGCGTTGATCGTGGCGAGGAACTGCGACTCCTCCGGGGAGACCTGAATCGAATGCCAGCCCCAACCCTTGCCCAACACGAGCGGGTCGCGCGTGCCGTGGATCGCCTCGCGGAACCGCGCCTTGACGGTGCGCGCCTGCGTCTCGTCGATGCCAACCTCGCTGTTGGCGAGGATGCCGGACGGGTGCGCGCCCTCGGTGAACCACTGCCGCCCGAACTGCGTTGCCGAAAGCGACACGCCGAGCGTGGCCGCGTGCGACTCCACCGGGGACAACCCCAGCAGTCGGCCGGGCATGGGGTTCACGCGCGAGTGCCACGGCTTGCCGTCCAGCCGCTTTCCCTTGTGGTACCACTGGTGTTCGCCGGACACGTCCACCACGCGCACGTCGTCCGGGTGCCACAGGTCCACGGCAGTCGGCTGGCCGCTCGACCCCCACGCCTGCACGTCGCCGTAGGCGTTGCCGCGCAACAGCCAGGACATCATCAGTCGGTAGAGCCAGTCCTCGCGGCCGGCACCGTCGGCGCCCGGGTCGTCGAGGTTGGCGGGCGTACTGCCCTTGACGCGCTTCCCGTTCCGGTAGACCGTGACGGGCAGCTCGGACACGAGCGAGGCGATCAGGTCGGCAGTCGCGCGCACGGCGATGGACTGCAACGACACCTCGCCGCGTGTCACGTCACCCACTGCCGCGTAGGACGTTGCGGGGAACGATGGCAGGGTGAACGCCCGGTCCTCGGTCTGCGGGGCCACAGGGTGCCGCGGGCGGTGGCGGAACAGGCTCACCGCATCCCCTTCCGGTCGATGATGACGGACAGCAGCAGCACCAGCAGTCCAGCCACCACGAACGACGCCGGCAACGACCAGAGCGCCACGACCCACGCCACACCCAGGACAACCAGCAGCGACCCGAGGAGATCCAGCCCCGTCGACACCATGCGGTCCCCCCTCACCAGACGTTTGCCAATGCGTCGTATCCATTCACCGCGGCACGCACAGCCCACGTCGCGGCCTTCACGGCGTCCGCGCGCTCCTTGGAAACCACCCGCACGCCGTCCACACCATCGGCTACACGCATCGCCAGCGCCTGCTCCGTCAACACACCCGACCGGCCATGCCGGAAGCTCGACTCCTTGATCGCCTGCGCGAACTCGGCAACCACCTGCCGCACCGAACCCGACTCCGGCTCC
>CALMKG010000147.1 GCA_937867175.1 uncultured Propionibacterium sp.
GCATCGGCGAGTTCAGCCCCGGGACGCTGCGCACCGCGCTCGGCCTGCCGCAGCCCGAACCCATCGGCGAACCCGCCATCGAGGTGCCGCCGCGTTTCCCGGCGCTGTGCGTCGGCTGCCCGCACGCCCACGTGTACAACGCGCTGCGCGAACGCGGCATGATCGTTTCCGGCGACATCGGCTGCTACAGCCTCGGCGTCATGCCGCCCTACTCCGCGATGGACACGCTGCTCGACATGGGCGCCTCGCTGACCATGGCACACGGTATGGACGCGGTGCTGAGCAACGACCCGTCGGCCTCCGGCCAGATCGGCAAACCGCAGATCGCGGCGGTGATCGGCGACTCCACCTTCGCCCACTCGGGACTGACCGGGTTGCTGAACGCCTGCTGGAACAAACGCGACGGCCTGTACATCGTGCTCGACAACGGCACCACCGCGATGACCGGCGGCCAGCCCAACCCGCTCAGCGGTGAGCGGCTGGGCCGTGAGGACGCCATGCATCTCGACTACGGCTACCTCGCCCGTGCCTTCGGCATCCCGGACGAGAACTTCGCTGCGGTGGACGCCAACAGCCGCAAGGCGGTCACCGCCGCGATCGACGACCTGGCCCCACGCTCCGGCGTCCGCCTGCTCGCGGTCATCGGCATGTGCATCATCGAGGTCAAGGACCTCAAGAAGATCGACAAGTACGTCGACAAGCGCGATGCCCGGCGACTGGAGATCACTGAGGTGAAGGAGCACTCCCATGCCTGAGGCGACGATCGACCGCGTCTGGAACGTCATGCTCGTCGGTGTCGGTGGCCAAGGCGTGGTGCTGGCCAGCGACATCCTCGCCGCGGCGGCCCTGGAGGCCGGCCTGGACGTCAAGAAGTCCGAGATCCACGGCATGTCGCAGCGCGGGGGCTCGGTCTTCAGCCACGTCCGCTTCGGGCCGACGGTGCATTCCCCGACCATTCCGTACGGCGAGGTCGACGTCCTCTATTCGCTGGAACGGATCGAGGCGCTGCGGTGGGCCGGCTGGGCGCGTCAGGGGGCGGCGGTCTGCTATGTCGACCACGTGATCCATCCGTACGGGGTCAAGGCCTACGACCCCGGTGTCGACGACGAAATCGCGCGGCTGTTCGGCACCACCGTCCGCTTCGACGACCATGAACTCAAGTCGTTGATCAACGCCAAGGCAAAGAACACCGCGCTGCTGGGGGCGGTCTCGCTGTTGGTGCCGCTGCCGGAGCAAGCCTTCCTGAGCGTGCTGGCCCAGCACGTGCCCGCAGGTACGGCACAGGTCAACGAGACAGCATTCGCAGTCGGCCGCCAGATCGGTGCCGCAGCCCTGGGTGGACGCACCCGACAGGAGGTCTCCCATGTGGAATGACGAAGCTCAGCGACTACCCCGGGAAGAGCTCCGGGCGCTGCAGTTGCGCCGGCTGCAAGACCAGGTCGCCCGGATCTACGACCGAGTTGGGTGGTATCGGCAGCGGCTGGCCGACAGCGGCGTCCAGGCCGATCAGATTGCGTCGCTGGCTGACCTGGCCCGGCTGCCGTTCACCGCCAAGTCCGACCTGCGCGAGGTCTTCCCGTTCGGGCTGAGCGCGGTGCCGCACAGCGAACTGGTCGAGGTGCACATGTCGTCGGGCAGCACCGGCAAGCCGGTGGTCAACGCCTACACCCGCGGTGACCTGGAGCTTTGGGGCGACATGATGGCCCGGACGCTGGACATGGGTGGGGTCGGGGCTGACGACATCGTGCAGAACACCTTCGGTTACGGGCTGTTCACCGGCGGCTTCGGCGTCCACTACGGCGCAGAGGCGATCGGTGCGCTGGTGCTGCCGATCTCGTCAGGCAACACCCGCCGCCAGCTGGATACCATCGCCGACTTCGGGACGACCACGCTGACCGGTACGCCGTCCTACGCCCTCTACCTGGCCGAGTACGCCCGCGAGAACGGTGTCGATCCCAGGTCGTTCGGCTTGAAGCGCGGCTTCTTCGGCGCCGAACCGTGGAGCGAGCCGATGCGCGCCCAGATTGAGGACGACTGGGGCATTGAGGCGTTCGACATCTACGGGCTGACCGAGATCATCGGGCCCGGCGTCGGCTCCGAGTGCCGCGAGCACGACGGTCTGCACCTCCAGGAGGACCACTTCTACCCGGAGGTGGTCGACCCGGACACCGGGCTTGAGGTACCGCCCGGCGAGACCGGTGAACTGGTGCTGACCACCCTGACCAGGCAGGGCACACCGTTGCTGCGTTACCGCACCCGCGACGTCACCTATCTGATCGACGAGCCCTGCCCGTGCGGCCGGACGTCGCGGCGCATCCATCGACTGATGGGCCGCACCGACGACATGCTGATCATCCGGGGTGTCAACATCTTTCCCCAGCAGGTGGAGGAGGTGCTGCTCCGGGCCCAGGGCACCGCACCGCACTACCAGTTGGTGGTCGACCGGCACGGCAGCATGGACAGCCTGGAGGTGGAGGTCGAGATGACCGTCGAGGCGTTCTCCGACGACCTGGGCGACGTGCTGGCGCTGGAGCGCCGCATTGAAGACGACCTGCGGTCGGCCCTCGGCATCCAGGCCAGATGTGTGCTGGTGAACCCGAAAACCGTGGAACGCGCCATCACCGGCAAGGCGGTCCGTACGATCGACCGCAGGGAGGTGAAGACCCATGTCTGAATCCGGTTCGCCGAACGGCTCGACCGAAACCTGGCTGGTGGACGACCGCGTCGTCCTGCTGGACCAGATCTCGGTCTTCTTGGAGAACCGGCCCGGCAGTCTGGCTGCCGCGGCCGCAGCGCTGGCCGATGCCGGCACCAACCTGCGTGCGTTGAGCATCGCCGAGACCGAACGCTTCGGGATCGCGCGCTTGATCGCCGACGACACCGAACAGGCGCTGGCCACCCTCCAGCAGGCCGGCTTCACCTCGCGGGTGAGCAAGGTCTTCGGGAT
>CALMKG010000148.1 GCA_937867175.1 uncultured Propionibacterium sp.
CGAGTCCGAGTTGCCCGACACCCGGCTGCCAGACACGGAAATCCCTGAAACCGAACTGCTCGATGATGAGCCCACGTATCCGGCGCTGAGCGCAACCCAGTACGGGGAGCTTCGGTAGGTACGGATGACGCCTTTCAAACGTGGTGGGGACCTACCGGGCGCCGTGCCATCCCGAATCCGACATCCCGCATCACCGATTTCAAATTCAATCGGGTCCGTTCGGATTGACTGGCGCCTTGGCGTTCTGGCCTGATCGCCCATCGGCGACCACGCGCCCACCGGCGCTTTGCTGCTTTGACTGCGGCATCTCCAGAAAGATCGGCTCCCCGGCGCCTGCAACCGACGCCAGGCGGACTTTGCGCGGTTCAACGGCCTCCAGCACGATGCCATCGTCGACCTTGCTTCCCACGCGAAAGGCCCGCCCCGGTTTGCCATCCACGGCGATCAGCGCCGAACCCAGCTTGGACGGACTGGCCATCACACCCAGGAGGACGAACCGGCTGGCGGCTGCCGGCGCGATCGCAGGGCCGGCCGGAGCGACCGCCCCGAGCAAACGCAACACCGCAGCCGGGTCGGCGATCGGTGCGGACGCCATGGCCGGCGGCAGCGTCGCAGTCGGCGCTTGCGAGGCCCCGCCCCATACCCGCAGCCCCCACCAGACCCCACTGGCGGCAGCCGCAGCCCACAAGACCATCGTGAGCAAGCGGACCATCCACCTGTTGTACGCGTTCATCGACATTGAATGATTATGATTGATGCGAACCAACCCCAGTGAATCCACGCCATGACCCCTACCGTCCGTCTACCGATGCGCCTGAATCCCGCTCGAAGCGCCCTCCGCGGTTTCACACTGATCGAGTTGATGGTCGTGCTGGTGATCATCGGCGTGCTGGCCGCGCTGATCGTCCCAAATGTGCTCGACCGCGCCGACGATGCCCGAACCACCGCCGCCCGAACCGATGTGGCCAATCTGATGCAGGCCCTGAAACTCTACAAGCTGGACAACCAGCGCTACCCGACGGCGGAACAGGGGCTGAAGGCGCTGGTGACGAAGCCGACCGCCAACCCGGTTCCGCCGAACTGGAAACCCTATCTCGAAAAGCTTCCCAACGATCCCTGGGGGCGTTCCTACCAGTACCTGAACCCCGGGGTCAAAGGCGAGATCGACGTGATGTCCTTTGGCGCCGACGGTCAATCCGGCGGCGAAGGCAAGGATGCGGATATTGGCAGCTGGCAGTAACGCAGGCCGAAAGCCGCTTGCGAAGTGGCCTGATGTCGGGATGGCGGGTGCCGGTCCGGAATTGCGGCAGCGCAAGAACCACCCTCCCGGCCGCAGGTTCGCCCTGACGGGGTTCACCCTGCTGGAACTGTTGGTCGTGGTGGCCATCATCGCCATCGGAACGGCCACCGTCAGTCTTGCCATGCGTGATGCCAGCGCGAGTTCGCTGGAACGGGAAGCTCAGCGCCTGGCTGCGTTGCTGGAATCCGGTCGGGCGCAGTCACGAGCCAGCGGCCGGGCCGTGTTCTGGCGCACGACAGCGCAGGGGTTCGAGTTCGTCGGGGTTGACGCGGGTTCCCTGCCCGCCACTTGGCTCGGAACCGACACCGCGGTGCGAGGAACCACGTCTCTGCAGTTGGGACCGGATCCCCTGATCGAACCCCAGGGCGTCGTGCTGGTCAGCGGCAGCCAACCCGAACGGCTGCTGCGGGTGGCGACAGACGGACTTCGACCGTTCACCGTGCAGTCCGGGACGCCCCCATGACGGGCAAGCGGCGCATCTGGGGCTTCACCCTGGTCGAGGTACTGGTCGCACTGGGCATCGTGGCCATTGCGCTCACCGCGGGCCTTCGCGCGACAGCCGCGTTGACGAACAACGCCATCCGCCAGTCCGACATCCTGCTCGCACACCTCTGCGCCGAAAACGAGCTGGTGAAAGCCCGCCTGTCGACGCAGATGCCGGGGGTCGGCGACAGCGACTCCAGTTGCGAGCAGGGCAATCGCCGGTTTGACGTCACCGTAACCGTGCGGCCCACGCAGAACCCATCTTTCCGGCGGATCGATGCCAAGGTCGGCGAAGGCGGGTCCCCGCTGCTGACCCTGTCGACAGTGATCGGCCGCTACTGAGGTGCCCCGTTGACTGGCTGCCCACGCAAGTCCTTGTCACGGCGAGCTCGCCAGGGCTTCACGCTGGTCGAACTGATGGTGGCCATTGCGGTGTTGGCGCTGATGGCATTGCTGAGCTGGCGGGGGCTCGACGGCATGAGCCGGGCGCAATCCCAGACGCAAGCCCGTTCGGACGAGATTCTGGTGTTGCAGGCCGGTCTGACCCAGTGGAAAGCCGACCTTGACGGCATCGCCGAGAGCCCGCAGTTCGTCAGCCTGGATTGGGATGGGCGGGTGCTTCGAATCACCCGGCGCGGCAGTGCCGGCGCCATGGATGGACTGCGGGTGGTGGCCTGGACGCGACGCACCGGGGCCGGGTCCACCTGGCTGCGCTGGCAATCGCCGGCCTTAAACACCCTGAGCGACTGGCAGACCTACTGGGCACAGGCCTCGGTCTGGGCCCAGAACGCGGGTGACGAAGAGAAAAGGCGGGAAGTGGCCGTTTTCCCGCTGGACGAATGGCAGGTCTTCTACTTCCGCGGTGGCGCCTGGAGCAACCCCTTGTCCAGCGATGACTCCAACGCACCGGGCACGAAAACGACCATTCCGGATGGAATCCGTCTCGTGCTCACACTTCCGCCCACGCAGCCAATCAGCGGCATCCTCAACGTGGACTGGGTTCGAGCCACTGTCGGAGGCGGCAAGTCATGAGCTGCGCCGGGCCGCCCCAAACAAGCTCGCACCGCCGTGCGCGGCACGGAGGTTACCCAGAGTGTGCCGCGCCGCGCAGCCCCGCGCAGGCTGGTGCCGCGGCCCGCCAGGGCGAAGGTACACCCGTGAACACCCAGCGCGGCGCCGCCTTGCTGGCGGCCATGCTGACCGTGACGCTGGTGGCCACGCTGGCTGCCACGGCCTTGTGGCAGCAGTGGCGCGCCGTCGAAGTCGAGGCCGCGGAACGGGCCCGGGTGCAATCGACCTGGCTGCTGACCGGCGCGCTTGACTGGGCGCGGTTGATCCTGCGCCAGGACGCCATCACCGGTGGCGCTGACCACCTGGCCGAGCCCTGGTCGGTTCCGCTGAACGAGGCCCGCCTGTCCACTTTTCTGTCGATGGACACCAGTTCGGCGGACGCGGACCGCGACGCCTTCCTGTCCGGGCAAATCACCGACCTGCAGGGACGGATGAACCTGACCAACCTGATCGAGGACGGCAAGCTGTCATTGCCGGCCTCGCAAGCGCTGGCCCGCCTGTTCGATCAACTGGGCCTGGCGCCAGCCGAGCTGGATTTGCTCACCCAAGGTATGCTGGCAGCCAGCCAGGTGGTCAAGGAAGGTCAGGCCCCCAACCCGCAGCAACCGTTGTTGCCGCGAACGCTCGATCAGCTGACCTGGCTGGGCCTCTCGCCAGCCACGACCACTGCTCTCCGGCCCTTTGTGACCATCCTGCCCGAACGAACCCCGATCAATCTCAATACAGCCAGTGCCGAAGTGATCCAGGCCACGGTTCCAGGCCTGGACAGGGCAAGCGCCGCCCGGCTGGTCAATGAACGGGAACGGTCCCACTTTGCCAACCTGGCCGATGCCACCCGGCTGGTCCCCGCCCTCGGCGATTCCGGCGCGGGCGCCCAGCTCGCCGTCAATTCCCGGTTTTTCGAAGTTCGGGGGCGCGTGCGCCTGGATCAGTCCGTGGTGGAGGAGGTTTCCGTGGTGCAACGCGACGGGGTCACCGTGCGCACCCTGACACGTTCGCGGTAGCGCCTGAACTCTTTGTTCGCTCCGTTGCCCCGGTCGGGTTCGCCTGCCGCGCGGACGTTCGGAACGAGCGCCGGTCTTCTCTACAATGGGCCGCTGAACCCCATGAGCACGCTGATCATTGCCCTCCCGCCGTCCGGCGGTGACACCACCACCCGCTACGAGCACGTCCTCACGCCGGATGGGGCAACCGTCGGCGTTCATGCCACGGGCGCGGCCAGCCTGTTGCCGCTGGCCAGTCGGGGCACCGACGAGATCGTTGCGGTGGTTCCGGCCGAGCTGATGTCGTGGCACCGGGTCGAACTGCCCAAAGGCGTGGGTTCGGGCTCTTCGCGGCTACGACCGGTCTTGAACAGCCTGCTGGAGGATCGCCTGCTCGACGACCCTCAGGACCTTCATCTGGCCTGCGAACCGGCGTTTGCGGCCGGTTCTTCGATCTGGGTGTGCGCCGTTGACAAGGCCTGGCTTCGCCAGCATCTCCAGGTGCTGGAAACGGCCGGTCGCCCCGTCGCCCGTCTGGTTCCGGAGTTCGCGCCGCAGGGGGGACCGCTGCGACTGCAGGTGCTGGGCGAAGCCGAACACCCGATCATTGTGATGACCGGCGACGCCGTTGCCGGCGGTGTGGCCCGCTTTCCACTGGACGCCGGGACGATGGGCGCCATCCTCGGTCACGACAACCCGTCCGCGCCCGCCGAACTGTTGGCCGAACCGGCGACCGCCGAGCGGGCCGAGACCCTGTTCCAACGCCGCGTCGAGATCCGGCAACGCGAGCGACGCCTGATGCTTGCCACCCAGACCCCGTGGGATCTGGCCCAGTTCGATCTGGCCAACACCAGCCGGACCCGCTCATTGAAACGGACACTG
The DNA here is from genome assembly GCA_937867175.1 of uncultured Propionibacterium sp. Classification (GTDB taxonomy): domain Bacteria; phylum Actinomycetota; class Actinomycetes; order Propionibacteriales; family Propionibacteriaceae; genus Brooklawnia. The sequence continues at coordinate 4,720 of CALMKG010000148.1, forward strand.
GGTGCGGCTCAGACGCTGCTGCGCGCGCCCGAATGGCGGGCGGCCCGGTGGGGGTTCGGGCTTTTGCTGGCGGCCAACCTGGTCGGCCTGAACGCCTGGGCCTTGAAGGAACAGGCGTCGTGGCAAAGCCGTCGCCAAGCCATCGACGCCACCCTGACCCGAACCTTCCCGTCGGTCACCGTGGTGGTGGATGCCCCGCTGCAGATGGCCCGGGAAGTGACGACTTTGCGGCAGGCCACCGGAACGCCCTCTGGCCGGGATCTGGAGGCGATGCTCGCCGCCGCGGGCGCCGCGCTGCCGCCAGGCAAGAACCTCTCGGCCCTGGAATTCGCGGCCGGCGAGATCCGGCTCAAAGGTCTCAACCTGGGGCCGGAGGAGTTGACCGCCTTGGCCGAAAAGCTGCAACCGATGGGCTACACCAGCCGCATGGACGGTGACAGCCTGTTGATCCGGTCGGAGGGCACGCCATGAACGCCGCCAGCCTGAAGGGGGCGATTCAGGAACGCTGGCGCGCCCTGGCGCCGCGCGAAAAGAACCTGGTCACCGCCGCCGCATCCGTGGTGGCCCTGGCGCTGCTGTGGTGGGTCGGCGTGGCGCCAGCGCTGAAAATCCTGGGTCAGGCCGATGCGCGGCAGCGCAGTCTGGACACCCAATGGCAACAGATGCAGGCGTTGGAGGCACAGGCACGGGCCTTGCAGGCGCAACCCAAGGCCCGGCATGATGAGGCCGTGCGGGCGCTGGAGGCGTCGATCAAACAAAGCCTGGGAGCCGGCGCACAACTCTCCGTGTCCGGCGAGCGGGCCACCCTCACGCTCAAGGGCGTTCCTGCGTCGGCGCTGGGTACCTGGCTGACCCAGGTCCGGGCCAATGCCAGAGCCTTGCCCACCGAGGCCCGTCTGGTGCGAAACCCCTCCACCACAGCCGCCACCGGCGTCCTGTGGGATGGTGTTCTGGTGCTGGCCCTGCCACCGCGCTGACGTCTTCGTTCCCCACCACGTCAGCCCGATGACCCACCGAAACAGCCGATCCGCCCTGACGCGGACGCCAACGTCTCCGTGGGCCTGGGCCGGCGCCGGCGCCGTGACCGGGATGCTGGCCACCTTGGTGCTGCAGGCCCCCGCCGCCTGGCTTGCTGCGGCGATCGGGGCGGCCAGTGCCGGCAAAGTTGAGCTGCCGGAGGCCCGCGGCACGGTATGGGCCGGCTCTGCCCGGCTGCGACTTTCCGGCGGCGTCGGCAGCAGCGACCGATCCATCCTGCCCGGTCGGATCAACTGGTCCATTCGCCCGGCCCTGGACGGTCTGGTCATCAAGCTGATGGCCGACTGCTGCACACCGCAACCGCTGGTCGTGCAGGCGTCACCCGGCTGGGGGGCGGCTACCCTGCGCGTGCAAGACCCTCCCGGCGGCGCCGCAAGCCCGTCCGTCTGGCCGGCGGCCCTGCTCACCGGCCTCGGCACCCCCTGGAACACGCTGCAGATCGACGGCAGTCTGAGCCTGTCGACCCAGGGGCTTTCAGTAGAATGGAATCGGGGCCGCCTGGTGGTGGTCGGGCGGGCCGAGTTGCTCGCCAGCGGCGTTTCGTCTCGCTTGTCCACGCTCAAGCCCATGGGCAGCTATCGCATCACCCTCGTCGGAGGCAACACGACCACACTCGAAGTCAGCACGATCGAAGGCAGCCTTGAGCTTACGGGCACTGGCCAATGGGTCGGTTCGCGCCTTCGATTCAACGGCACGGCCAGTGCGACGCCCGAGCGCGAAGCCGCCCTGTCGAATCTGCTGAGCATTCTCGGACGACGTGACGGGCCGCGTGCCATCATCAAGTTCGGCTGAGCCGCTGGCGTTCTCCCAAACCACAGCCCCACCCCTGGCCGCCCCATGATCCAACGCTCCAAGCCTGCCCCGAACCCGGCCTTGAAAACTCTCAAAACAATAGCATTCTGTGGCCTGTTGACGCTGGGAAGTGCTCAAATTATTGCCCAAACTGGCGCCACCAGGCCCGGGGAGCCGGTCACACTCAACTTCACCGGCGCCGACATCGAGGCGGTCGCCCGCACCCTGGCCACGCTGTCCGGGCGCAACGTCGTGGTCGACCCACGCGTCAAGGGAACCATCACCTTGGTGACCGAGCGCCCGGTGCCCCCGGCGGCGGCGTGGAACCAGTTCCTTGCCACCCTGCGCCTGCAGGGCTTCACCGTGGTCGAGTCGGCCGGGCTCTACAAGGTGGTGCCCGAAGCCGACGCCAAGCTGCAGTCCGACGCGGTAGCCACCGCAACGCCTGCCGCACCGAGCGGCCAGATCGTCACCCAGATCTTCCGTCTCAACTACGAGACCGCCAACAACCTGGTGCCGGTGCTGCGTCCGCTGATCAGCCCGAACAACACCATCAACGTCAACCCGGGCAACAACTCACTGGTCATCACCGACTACGCCGACAACCTGCAACGCATCGGCCGGATCATCGCCGTGATGGACGTGGCCAATGCGACCGATGTCGAAGTCATCCGCCTCAAGCACGCGATCGCAACCGACCTGGCGCCGCTGGTGCTGCGTCTGATCGAGTCCGGCAGCGCCGCCCCGGCGGCCGGCCAAGGCCAGGCCGACACTTCGTTCAAGACCACGCTGGTGGCCGAACCGCGCAGCAACACCCTGGTGTTGCGGGCAGCCAACCCGGCCCGCATGGCGCTGGTGAAAACACTGATCGAGC
>CALMKG010000149.1 GCA_937867175.1 uncultured Propionibacterium sp.
AAGGCCATCGAGAGCGCGCAGAAGCAGGTCGAGGCCCAGAACTTCGAGATGCGCAAGAACGTCCTGAAGTACGACGACGTGATGAACCGTCAGCGGCACGCCATCTATGGTGATCGGCGCAAGGTGCTCGGCGGCCACCCGGTCGACGAGCAGCTGCGTGAGACTGTCGATCGTGTGGTTCGGTCCGGGGTCCTGCAATACACCACCGGGCTGCCGGACGACTGGGACCTCGACACTTTGTGGACTGAGATGCGCAAACTCTTCCCGGTCCACCTCGAAATTGACGACTACCTCGGTGAGGACGATCCGCAGCAACTCGCCGACGCCTTCGCGCAGGATGCCGCCCGCGCCTATGACGCCAGAGAGGAGTCGCTCGGCGCGGAGAACATGCGCGAGCTGGAACGCCAGGTTTGGCTGACCGTGCTCGACCGCAAGTGGCGTGAGCACCTGTACGAGATGGACTACCTCCGCGAGGGCATCGGCTTGCGGGCAATGGCCCAGCGTGACCCGCTCGTCGAATACCAGCGTGAGGGTGCCCAGATGTTCGACGCCATGCGCGAAGGGTTCGCCGAGGAGGTCGTGGGTTATCTGTTCAACATCGACGTCCAGGTCGTCCCCGACAATGCCGGGCCGCAACTGAGCGCGGCAAGCGCCGCGGCGACCGCGGGGCAACTGGCCGGTGCGCTCGGCGGTGCGCGGGCCGATCGGTCGACCGACGCCGAGCCAGCCGCTCAGCCCCCCCAAGAAGAGGCGGCCGCTGCCAGCTCGGCCCAGCCGAGTTCAAATCCGTCGCAGCGCAAGGGCAAACCATTGCGCAAGCCGCCGGTCCGTGCGACCGAGGACGAGCCCGCCCCGATCCCCGACGCGACGGTCGCGGCAAGCGCCGAGGCCGCCCGTAAGGCTTCGGTCCACATCAAAGGTGCGGCCGCCCACGCAGACTCCAGCCGACTGTCCTATTCGGCGCCCGATGAGCAGGGCGCTGTCAGCAAGTCCGGCCGTGATACGGGGTCAGCGGGCGACGACCTGTATGCCGGCGTGGGACGCAACCAGCCCTGCCCGTGCGGTTCGGGGAAGAAGTTCAAGCTCTGCCACGGACGTAATCCCAACGCGGCCTGACCGGCGCGGCGATCCCCTCCGGCAGCAGCAATTCGAGCTGAGCGCAGACCCATCGTCCGTCATGTTCGTCGAGTCGGATGGCTGCGGCGAGTCGACGCTCGCCGCAGTGCAACAGCACCGTACCCTCGACCCGTTCCGGCGCAGTGCTCACCAGGGTGCACCGCTGGATCCGAACCTTCGCCCCGCGCAACTGGCGGACCAAGGTGGTGAGCCGGGCGATCTGGTCGGGGTGCAGCCATCGCCCCAACTGCTCGGGGCTTCGTTGACCCATCAGGACCTCGGCGAGCACCCGGACCAGGCTGCCGGCCACCGGCCGGGCGGCGTCCGGCACCGGCTGGGGTGGCGCAGTGAGGCCGTCCAGCCATAGATCGGGATCAGTCCAGCCGGGCAAGGGGGGCAGGCAGATGCTCATGCCTGCAAGCATGCTCACTGAGGCCGGTGGTCCAGAAGCGCTCCGCCAGGATCTGTGGACAACTCCAGGTGCGCGAGCCTTCGTGGGCTGTTCCCGGGCGTACCGTCGGGCACACCCCGTGCCGGCCCGCGGTCGCTTCGGCCCAAGGCCCGGGGGCCGAAGGAACCTGGTCCCGCCGGGCGCCCACACCCACGCGCATCGTTCGCGCAGATCAACAACACCGCCGTGGTATTCGGTTTCGTGTCACACTCGAAGACAGGAAGGGGCGGATCGATGGCGCAGAAGGTTCTGGTTTGCGTTCCAGTGACGACCGAGCAGGCCCGGTTGGTGGCCAACGGGCAGGTCGTGCCCGGACCCCTGCAGGTCTTCACCGTGACGCCGATGCTGCTCGACACCTTCGGTCTGCAACCGAACGACCACGAGGAGGCCGAATATGCAGCGTTGCTACTGGCCGGACTGTGGTCGTTGCGGGAAACCGGACGACGCTTGGTGCTGACGGCCATGGTCGATTCCGCTTGCCTGCTTGCTGGCCCCGAGGAGGCCAACGGCGGTCACCGACTCGCCCAACTTGCGGCGTCTGCCGTGGAGGCCTGGTTCACCGACGAGCAGGACGTGCCGGTCGACGAGGTGGCCACCTCGATCGCCGGGCTCGACCTCGACGACGCTTGGGATGCCCCCATGGTGTCCACTATGCACGCCCAGCACGACCTGCTTTGGCACTCGGTGGTCGAACTGCGAAAGGACTAGCCATGCCTCGATCAACCTGGGACGGCGCGATCTCTTTCGGGTTGATCGTGATCCCGGTGAAGCTCTACTCGGCGACCCAGCAGCAGGACATCCAGCTGCATCAGGTGCACGGCGCAGACGGCGGCCGGATCCGCTACAAGAGGGTCTGTGAGGTCTGCGGTCAGGAGATTCCCTACGACCAGATTGAGCGGGGATACTTGGCACCCGACGGACGCCAGGCCGTCCTTACCAAGGAGGATCTGGAGCAACTCCCGCTGGCCAGCTCGAGAACCGTTGACATTGTGCAGTTCGTGGATGAGTCCGAGATCGATCCAGTCTACTTCGAGAAGACTTACCTGATCGAGGCCAACGGGGTCGGCGTCAAACCCTACGTGTTGCTACGGGATGCACTGGCGAAGACCGGCAAGGCCGGCGTGGTGAAGGTGGCGTTGCGGACCAGGGAATCACTGGCGCTGATCAGGCCGCGCGGCGACCTGCTGGTGATGGACACCATGCTGTGGCCGGACGAGGTGCGTGACTCGCAGTTCGCCGAGCCGCCGACGGACGTGAAGGCCACCCAGGCCGAGGTTGGGATGGCCGAGATGTTCATCGAGCAGATGTCCGGCGAGTGGCGGCCCGATGACTATTCCGACCAGTACCGGATCGCCTTGGAGGAGTTGGTGCAGGCCAAGCTCAGCGGTGTCGAGTTGCCGAAGGCTCCGGTCAGCGAAGGCGGCGGCGAGGTCGTCGACCTGATGGCTGCGCTGCGGGCCTCGGTCGATGCGGCCAAGAAGCGCCGTGACGCTGCGCCGAAGGGCGATGCCGATCAGCCCGAACCTGCTGAGGCGAAGCCCGGCCGGCGCCGCAAGGCGAGCTGAGCAGCGGGGTTCGACGCTCAGCTGTCCGACGCCTCGTCGCTACCCTCGAAGGCCTGGGCCGCCTCCCCGAAGCCGGTCAGCGCACCCTCGTGCTTGCCGGCGATGATGCGAGACTGTCCGGTCGATGGACCGGGCAACGGCACGAAGACGGCTTCCCGGTAGTAGCGCAGTTCCTCGATCGATTCCTGGATATCGGCGAGGGCACGATGATTGCCGTGCTTGGCGGGGGCGGCGTAGTAGGCCTTCGGGAACCAGCGGCGGGCCAGTTCCTTGACGCTGGAGACGTCGACGTTGCGGTAGTGCAGGTGTCCTTCGAGCAGTGGCATGTCGCGTGCCAGGAACGACCGGTCGGTGCCGATCGTGTTGCCGGCTAACGGCGCCTTCCTCGGCACGGGGACGTACTGCTTGATGTAGTCGAGCACCTGTTGTTCGGTCTGCGCCATCGTCAGGGTTGCGCGCGTCAATTCGTCCAGCAACCCGGAATCGGTGTGCATCTTGCGGACGAAGTCGCCCATGGCGTCCATCGCTTGCGCGGAAGGCGGAATCAACAGGTCGAGTCCGTCGTCCTGCACGTTCAGGTCGCCGTCGGTGACCAGCACCGCGATCTCAATAAGGGCGTCCTTGGCCAAGTCGAGCCCGGTCATTTCGAGGTCGATCCACACCAGCATGTCAATCACGCCTCAAGGTTAGCGATCTTGGTCACCCGGCCCGAATGCGACCAGTTCGTCCCGGAGGTCCGGCACGCGCGGGCAGACGGTAGGCTGTACGACGCCTCCGTAGCTCAGTGGATAGAGCAACCGCCTTCTAAGCGGCAGGTCGCGAGTTCGATCCTCGCCGGGGGCGCGGCGAGGATCGAGACGGCTCACAAGACCCGGTTCAGGAACTCCCTCGTGCGGGCCAGTTTCGGCGCCCCGAGTACCTGCTCAGGTGGGCCGTCCTCGACGATCAGGCCGCCGTCCAGGAAGAGGATTCGGTCGGCGACCTCGCGGGCGAACGCCATCTCGTGGGTGACCAGGATCATCGTCATGCCCTCGTTGGCCAGTTGCGCGATGACTGCCAGCACCTCCCCGACCATTTCCGGGTCCAGTGCGCTGGTGGCCTCGTCGAACAGCATCACCTCTGGCTCCATCGCCAATGCCCGGGCGATGGCCACCCGCTGCTGTTGCCCACCGGACAACTCAGCGGGCATCGCGTCCGCCTTGTCGGTCAGCCCGACTTTCGCCAACAGTTTTCGTGCCTGCGCGTGGGCCTCGTCGAGCGACTCCCGGCCCAACTCGACCGGCGCCAAGGTTATGTTCTCGGTCACCGTGAGGCGGGGGAACAGGTTGAAGCGCTGGAAGACCATACCGATCTGCTGACGCACCTGGTTGATGTCGACGTCCGGTGCGCCGATGTCGCGTCCCTTGAACATCACCTGACCGCTGGTGGCAACTTCCAACCGGTTCAGGCAGCGCAGTAGCGTCGACTTGCCTGATCCGGAAGGGCCGATGATGCCTACCACCTCGCCCTCGTTGAAGGTGGTGGTGATGCCATGAAGCACCTCGAGGTCGCCGAACGACTTGTGCAGGTCACGGGTTTCCAGCATGAGCCGATCCTGCCACGAGCCGACGGGAGCACGCTCGCTCGGCAGGTAGTCTTGCCCGCATGAGCGCTGACGCCGACATCTGGCGGCCACCTGCGGCGACCGTGCCCGTGCGGGCGACCGGACGCGGAGCAGCGACGCGTATCTCCACAGCACCAGAGGGTCTGGGGGAGTCGGGCCATGACGATCACCCAGCACAGTACCGGCGGGCCCGCAACGGGCTTGCCTTGCACACCGACCCGCGTCTGGGCTGGTGGCAGCGCAGAGTGCTGCGCAACCCGTACACGTGGCTGGCCTTGGCACTCACCCTCGGCTACGCGGTGCTGCTGTTCTCGGTCTACCGCACCATCGGGAACGGCCTGATCGAGGAGGTCGCGGCGGTCACCGAGGAGGCGTACGGTCACCCAACCACCCTCACCTGGGGTCAGATCAATGAGGCCTTTTGGCTGGTGACCCGGATGGCGGCTGCCACTCTCGGGGTCTACTTGGTCATCCTGGCCTTCATTGACCGACTGCGTCCGACCACCTGGACGATGAAGTGGCTCGCGCTGGGTTGGGGCGCAGCGGCGGCCGTTTTCATTTCGCTGCACATCAACTCGTGGGCGGGGGAGCTGATGCGCGCGGAAGGCCCTGTCGACCCCTCACAGGGCGCTCGGGCAGCCATCTTCTCGGCCCCATTCGTTGAGGAGGCTGCGAAGGCGACGGTGCTGTTCGGGCTGGCGATCCTGATGCGGCGTCGTATTGTCAGTGTCCATCAGATGCTGACCTTGGCGAGCCTTTCCGCTCTCGGGTTCGCGTTCACCGAGAACATCGTCTACTACCTGCGTGTCTACATGTACTCGGTGACGATCTACCAGACCGACGCGCAGGCCGAACTGAACAGCCTGGTCTTGATGCGTGGCGTGGCGATGTCCTTCGGTCACCCGCTGTTCACCGGGCTGACTGCGCTCGGGCTCATCGTCGCATTGATGAACCGCAGCAAGCTGGTGCGGGTACTGGCTCCGGCGGCTGGTTACCTGGCAGCCGCCTTCGGGCACATGCTGTTCAACGGCATCGCCTCGCTTTCGAACAACTCGATGATCCTGATCATCGGAGGCTGGGTCGCCGTGCTGGCCTTGGTCATCTACACGATCTTCCGTTACGTCCACCAGTGCCGGAACATCCGTGCCCGGCTCGGTGAATACGTCCAACTTGGTTGGCTGTCGGAATCCGATCCGTCCGAGTTCAGCCGCATCTTCGGACGCTGGCGGATGGCGCTGTCCGCACTGCTGCGTGGCCCGCGGGTCTTTCGTGCGACGCTGGCGCTGCAACGCAGCCTCACCGAACTGGCGTACCTGAGGGACGCCGAACTCCGCGGCACCGTGGACGCGATGGCCATCGAGCGGGAGCGCGAACTCATCCTGGCGGCCGGGCAGGCCCGAGTGTGGGCCATCGACCATGCCGCGGGCGTCCCGCTCATCCCGCCCGAGTGGGGTGAGCGGTGGCGGGCTTTCCGGCAACGCAGGCGTGACGCGTTCGCCGAGCGCCTGGGGGGACGCGAGAACGTCCAGCAGTGGGCACCCCCAACCGGTGCCCCGGTTGGTGCGGGCGCTGGGAGTTGGCCACCTACGGCGCGTTGACGTGCCAGAGTTGGGGGGTATCTAGTAGTCGGGAGGAATGATGGTGCTGGCAGCGTCGCTTGCTGCGTTGCGTTCGGCCCTCGAGCACGGCAAGCTGCCGTTGGAGCTACCCGACTCGAAGGCGAGCGCCTCGACGGCGCGCCAAATCGTCGCGCAGTTGGACGACTACGTGCTGCCCAGGCTGGTCAACCTCGAGGCACCGTTGTTGGCGGTGATCGGCGGGTCGACCGGCGCCGGCAAGTCGACGTTGATCAATTCGCTGGTCGGCCGCGTTGTCTCCGAGACCGGCGTGATCAGGCCCACCACGCGCTCTCCGGTGCTGGTCTACAATCCCGCCGACGAACACTGGTTCTCCGACGAGCGGATCCTGCCCGGGCTCATCCGCTCGCGGGTGACAAGCCACGACCAGCGTTCGCTGCAACTGGTTCATGAACCCACTCTGCCTTCCGGTCTGGCCCTGCTGGACGCCCCGGACATCGACTCGGTCGTCGAACTGAACCGGACGTTGGCCACCCAACTGCTCGACGCCGCTGACCTGTGGCTGTTCGTCACTTCGGCCGCACGCTACGCCGATGCTGTGCCCTGGGAGTTCCTGCTGGCGGCCGCTGAGCGGGGGGCCTCCATCGCCGTGGTGCTCGACCGGGTGCCGCCCGGTGCCATGGTCGTGGTGCCACGTGATCTGGGCCGACTCATGACCGAGCGTGGGCTGGCTGAGGCGCCACTGTTCGCGGTTCCCGAGACCCTCGTCGACCATCTGGGGCTGCTGCCGGACGCCGCGGTAGCGCCGATCCGGACCTACTTGGCGACACTGTCCGCCGACAAGGACGCGAAGGAGCGTGTCGTCCGCCGTACCCTCGACGGCGCCATCGCGTCGCTGGTGGCACGGGCCCCAGAAGTCGCCGCCGCCGTCGACAACCAGGTGGCGGCGGTCGATCTGCTGCGCGAGGACGCGGAGAAATCTTTCGCCGAGGCGGTTCGGACGGTCCGGGTGCAGTCCGCAGACGGCACGCTGCTGCGCGGTGAAGTGCTGTCGCGCTGGCACGACTACGTCGGCACCGGCGACCTGATGCGGACTCTCGACCAGAAGGTCAGCCGGCTGCGCGACCGGGTCGTCGGCTTCCTCGCCGGGCACTCCCAGCGGGCGGAGCAGGTCGGAGTGGCGGCCGGCAGCGGCCTGGAGGCGCTCATCAGTGCCGAGGGAGCGGCGGCCAACGAACGGGCGGTCTCGGCGTGGCAGGCCCATCCTGCGGGCCGCCAAGTGCTGGCCGACCATCCTGAGCTGGCCGGACCCAGCAGCGAGTTGCCGGCGCTGGTGGCCCGCACGATCCGCGACTGGCAGTCCGATGTGTTGGAACTGGTCGGCAAGGAGGGCGCCAGCAAACGAACGACGGCGCGGATCACTGCCTACAGCGTGAACGGCGTCGGGGCAGCCCTGATGCTGCTGATCTTCTTCAATACCGGTGGCATCACGGGCGCCGAGGGTGGGGTGGCGGCCGGAACGGTGGTGCTCGCTCAACGGCTGCTGGAGTCGGTCTTCGGGGACGAAGCCGTCCGACGGCTGGCGGAGACGGCAAAGCAAGACCTGGACGCCCGCGTGGAAGGCCTGATGGCTAGCGAGTTGGCTCGCTTCACCGCCGTGCTCGACCGGTTGCCCATCGACGCCCAGCGCGCCGAGGAGATTTGTCAGGCAGTTGCACAGGTCTCGCGGGATCGGCAGATCGACGCTGCCGGGCAGGTCGTCGCGGCGCAAGCCGATCTGCCGGAACTCAGCAGCGGGGCGACGACTGCGATCGCCTCCGATGCCACCCGGGTCGAGCTCACCACGGTCAGCCCCTCGCCCACCGCCGAGGTGGTCGAGGCCGAACTGGTACCGGACGAAGGGGCCGGGCGGTGACGATGGCCAAGCGTGACAAGGCGGCAACCCTCGGCGAGCGGGTCGAGAGCCTGCTGGAGGCTGCCGACCTGGCGTCCGGCCGGCTCGACGTCCTTGCCGTGGAGGAGGCCCGCAGAGTCGCCAGGCAAGTGGACCGCAGGCTCGCGTTCGCTGGCGATGACACGGTGATCGCACTGGCCGGGGCCACCGGATCAGGCAAGTCCAGCCTCTTCAATGCCATCTCGGGCACCAGGCTTGCCGAGCCGGGGTTGAAGCGTCCTACCACGAGCAAGGCGATGGCTGCCTACTGGGGGCCGGAGTTGCCCACCGACCTGCTCGACTGGTTGGACGTGCCACGGCGGCACCTCGTGCAGGGCGACGACCCGGCGTTCAACGGCCTGATCCTGGTCGATCTGCCCGACCACGACTCCACAGAGACCGCACACCGCCAAGAGGTCGACCGCTTGGTCAAGCTGGTCGACATGCTGATCTGGGTGGTCGACCCTCAGAAGTACGCAGACGCCGCCTTGCACAACAACTACCTGAAGCCTCTTGCCGGCCATGCCGACGTGATGCTCGTGGTGCTCAACCAGGCTGACCGGCTCACCGGCGACCAGCTCAGACAGGCAATGCGTGACCTGCGGAAGCTGCTGGACTCCGAGGGCTTGGGGAAGGCGCAGCTCGTCGCGGCCTCGGCGCTGACCGGCTTGGGTGTCGAGTCGTTGCGTAAGACCATCGCCGCGGCGGTGAAGGGCAAGCATGCCGCGGCCGCCCGGCTTGCAGCCGATGTAGCGCGGGCGGGGCACGACCTTCGTGAGGCCTACGGCGACCAGCGGGTGCCGCAGAAGGTGCCCGACGCCCGCGCCCGCCAGCTCAACGAATCGTTGGCTCAGGCGGCTGGCGTCGACATCGTGCGGGATGCGGTGACGCAGTCCATGCGGCATCGCGGGGCGCTGGCCACCGGGTGGCCGGTCACCGCCTGGCTGAGTCGGTTCCGGCCCGATCCGCTGCGCATGCTGCACCTCGATCGGGCTCGACCGGCCAAGCCCGGTAAGAGGCAGTCTCCCGAACTGGCGCCGGTCACGGTGCAGCGCACCAGCCTGCCGACCGCCGGGGGAGTGCAGCAGGCGCGGGTGGACACCGCCTTGCGGGAACTCGCCGAGGGCGCCTCCGAGGGGCTGCCCCCGGGTTGGTCGAAAGTGGTGCGCGGGGCCACTATCGCGCACGTCGACAGATTGGCTGACGAATTGGACCAGGCCGTTGCCTCCACCGATCTGGCCATGGATCGCGGCCAGGGCTGGTGGAAGGTCATCACCGTGCTGCAGTGGCTGTTCTTCATCGCCGCGGTGGTCGGCGGGGTTTGGCTGCTGGTCGACGTGGCGTTGGCGTACATGCAGCTGTCACCGCTGCCGACGCTGATGATCGGACGGCTGCCATTGCCCACGGCCGTGCTGCTCGGAGGTTCACTGGCAGGGGTGTTGACGGGTTTGCTGGCCCGGATCGGCGTCGAAGTCGGCGCCCGGGCCAAGGCGGCCCGCGCGGAGCGAGTGCTGGTGCGCTCGGTGACCGATGTGGCCGATCGGTTGGTGATCGCCCCGGTCAATGAGGAGTTGGCTCGCTTCAACAGGGGACGGGAACAGGCCGCCCGGGCGATGGCCTGATCTCGGTACTCCGAGTTCTCCACAGATTCCGACCGGTTTGGCATATCGCCGGCCCGACCGTCAACCATTGGGGTCCAACCCACCAGAAGGAGCCTCTCAATGGACGCGATCATCACCGTTTCTGGCAACCTTGGCGCCGACGTCGAGTTCCACCAAGGCGACGGCTTCAGCAAGGCCAGCTTCCGGATCGCTTGTACACCAAGGTTGCGACGTGGTCAAGACTGGGTGGACGGCCACACGACCTGGCTGAACATCGAGTGCTCGAACCGGATCGCGGACAATGTCCGTGACAGCCTGACGAAGGGCGACCCGGTGGTCGTCACAGGCAGGTTGCGCACGCGGGTCTGGGAGTCGCAGGGGACCAAGCATGAGCGGATGGTGATCGAGGCCAGCTCGATCGGCCACGACCTGAGCCGCGGCACAAGCAAGTTCACCCGCAATCCCGTGCGCATCGACGCCGATGAGGACGACGACGCCGAGCAGCGGCTGGCGAGCTAGCGCTCAGCCAGAAAGCGCGGTGTGGTTATCATCTGGCCTCGGGCATAATAGGAAGGGCTCCCACCCCTCCCCGCACTGCGAACGAAGGAAACGCGCGCCGAAAATGGCTGAGTTCATCTACACCATGCACAACGTCCGCAAGACGATCGGCGAGAAGCTGATTCTCGACAACGTCACGCTGTCGTTCTATCCGGACGCGAAGATCGGCGTCGTCGGCCCCAACGGCGCCGGCAAGTCGACCCTGCTCAAGGTGATGGCGGGCATCGAGCCCATCAACAACGGCGACGCGCAGTTGTCCAAGGAGGCCACGGTCGGCATCCTGCTGCAAGAACCGCCGCTCACCCCGGGCAAGACGGTACTTGAGAACGTAGAGGAGGGCGTGGCTGAGGTCAAGGGCATGCTGCGGCGTTACAACGAGATCTCCGAGGCGATGGCCGACCCGGAGGCCGACTTCGACACCCTGCTGGCAGAGATGGGTGAACTGCAGACCGAGTTGGACGCCCGGGACGCGTGGGACGTCGACTCTCGCCTCGAGCAGGCCATGGACGCGCTGCGTTGCCCGCCGCCGGACACTGTCGTCGACGTGCTGTCCGGCGGCGAGCGTCGTCGTGTCGCATTGTGCAAACTGCTGCTGGAGGAGCCCGACCTGCTGCTGCTCGACGAGCCCACGAACCACCTGGACGCTGAGTCGGTGAGCTGGCTGGAGGGGCACCTGAAGAGCTACCCCGGGGCGGTGCTGTGCGTCACGCACGACCGCTACTTCCTCGACAACGTGGTCGGCTGGATCTGCGAGGTCGACCGCGGCCGGCTGTTCCCCTACGAAGGTAACTACTCGACCTACCTGGATACCAAGCGCAAGCGCTTGACGATCGAGGGCCAGAAGGACGCCAAGCGCGCCAAGATCCTGGAACGTGAACTGGAGTGGGTGCGGTCGTCCCCGAAGGCTCGGCAGGCAAAGAACAAGGCCCGACTGGCCCGTTATGAGGAGCTGGCGGCCGAGGCCGAGCGCAACCGCAAGGTCGACCTCGGCGAGATCAACATCCCGCCGGGACCCCGGCTGGGCGGCGTGGTGCTTGAGGCCAAGAAGCTCACCAAGGGATTCGACGACCGCGTCCTGATCGACGGGCTCGATTTCGATCTGCCTCGCGCCGGCATCGTCGGCATCATCGGCCCGAACGGCGTCGGCAAGACCACCCTGTTCAAGATGATCGTCGGCGAGGAAGAACCCGACTCGGGCACCCTGCGGATCGGTGAGACGGTCAAGATCAGCTACGTCGACCAGAGCCGAGGCGGGCTCGACCCATCCAAGAACGTCTGGGAGGTCGTCTCCGACGGGCTCGACCACCTGAAGGTGGGCAACTTCGAGATGCCCAGCCGCGCCTACGTGGCGTCCTTCGGTTTCAAGGGGCCCGACCAGCAGAAGCCGTCTGGCGTGCTTTCGGGTGGCGAGCGCAACCGGCTGAACCTGGCGCTGACCCTCAAGCAGGGCGGCAACCTGTTGCTGCTCGACGAGCCGACCAACGACCTGGACGTCGAGACCCTGCAGAGCCTTGAGGACGCCCTGCTCGAGTTTCCCGGTTGTGCCGTGGTCATCTCGCACGACCGCTGGTTCCTCGACCGGGTCGCCACCCACATCCTGGCCTGGGAGGGCGAAGACGCCGACGGCACCCCGCGCTGGTTCTGGTACGAGGGCAACTTCGCCGACTACGAGCAGAACAAGGTGGCCCGGTTGGGTGAAGAGGCGGCGCGTCCGCACGCCAGCAAGCACCGCCGCCTGACGCGCGACTGAGTGGGTCACCTGCTGGGCAGGATCAGCCCGTGCTCAGCTGTGTGAAGCCAGCAACTCGGCCAAGGTCATGGCTTGGCTTCCTTCCAGGTCAGCGACCTGCTTTCGGCAGCTGAAGCCGTCGGCCAAGATGATCGCGTCCGGGCCGGCCGCACGGATCGCCGGCAGCAGGTCGTGCTCGGCGACCTTGACCGAGACGTCGTAGTGGCCCCGTTCGACACCGAAGTTGCCGGCCAGCCCACAACAGCCGCCAAGACTCACCACTGTGGCGCCGGTGCGCGCCAGCAGTTCGGCGTCTGCCTGCCAGCCGAGCACCGACGACTGGTGGCAGTGCGGCTGGGCGACGATGGTGTGCCCGGCCAGGCTCGGCGGGCTCCAATCGTCCAGTGACCCCAGCAGTTCGGCCAGCGTCTTGATGCCCGCCGCGACCTTTTCGACACGCGGGTCATCGGGCAGCAACTCCGCGGCGTCCGATCGCCAGACCGCCAGGCAACTCGGTTCCATCCCGACGATCGGGATGCCTTGTTCGGCGATCGGGGCCAACACGTCCAGGGCATGCCGCAGCTGCCTGCGGGCGCCATCCAGCTGGCCGGTGGTGATCCAGGTCAGGCCACAGCAGGCGTCCTGTGAGATCACCTTGGGGTCTAATCCGACAGTGACAAGCAGTTTCAGCAGTGCGACGAGTTGGCTGCCGGCGAACGCGTCGGTGAAGGAGTCCACCCAGACCGCGACCGGGCCGCGGTGTGCCGTTACTTCACCGAGTTCGTAGTGCTGGTGGCTGGCCGCCGCCCCGGTGCGGAACCTCGGCATGGGACGCCGTTGGTCGACCCCGGCAACCGCCCGCACCAAGTGCTTCAGACCTGGGGTTTGCAGGGCGAAGTTCGCCAGTACGCCCAACCGCAGTTTGGTGGCCAGCCGTCCCCAGCGCGGCAGCCAGCCCAGCGCGTAGTGCGATAGCGGCCGCAATCGTCCCCGGTGCTTGTGGTACAGCACCTGCGACTTGTACGCGGCCATGTCTACCCCGGTGGGGCAGTCGTGTCGGCAGCCCTTGCAGGCCAAGCACAGGTCGAGAGCCTCGGCGACCTCAGGGGAGCGCCAGCCGCCGTCGACCAGCGTGCCGTTGATCATCTCCTGCAAGACGCGGGCACGCCCCCGGGTGGAGTCCTTTTCGTCCCTAGTGGCCTGGAAGCTCGGGCACATCACCGTGCCGGCGCGGGTGGTGTCTGCCCGGCATTTGCCGACACCGGTGCACTGATGTACGGCGAGGTTGAACTCGGGGTACTTGATCGCCAGCGGCGAGCGTCGAGTCTCGGCGATCCGGACGTTGTTGGCCAGCGGCTCCGGATCGACCAGCACGCCCGGGTTCAACAGGTTCTGCGGGTCAAACAGGTGCTTGACCTGCGCGAACAGGCCGAGAGCAGCGGGGCTGTACATCAGGGGCAGCAGCTCGCTGCGGGCCCGACCGTCGCCGTGTTCGCCCGACATCGAGCCGCCGTAGCTGGCCACCAACTCACCGGCGGCCAGCATGTAGTCGTGCAAGACCTGGGTACCGTTCGGCTGGTCGAGCGGGAAGTCGATCCGGCAATGCACGCAACCCTCGCCGAAGTGCCCGTACGGCAGTCCGTGCAGCCCGAACCGGTCGAGCAGGGCGTCGAAGTCGCGCAGGTACGCGCCGAGCTTGTCGGCCGGCACCGCCGAATCCTCCCATCCGGCGTGGGCGGGTTTGTCCAGCGCCACCGCGGCCAGCCCGGCCGCGTCGCTGCGGATGGTCCACAGCCTGCCGGCCTCGGTGACATCGGAGACCACCCAGCCCTCGATCGCACCCGCAGCCTCGACCAGACGCTCCGCGCGTCCAGCGATCTCGTCGGCATCGTCGCCGACCAACTCAATGAACAACCAGGCGTCGCCGGAGGGCAGGTCGGGCACGGCGTCAGGGCCGATGCGCTCGGCGACCACGTCCGCCAGCCTGCGGTCCATCCCCTCGCAGGCGGTCGGGCGGAACGGCAGGATCGCGGGCATCGCGTCCGCGCCGTCGGCCATCGTCGGGTAGCCCAGTGCCACGGTGGTCTTCAGGGGTGCGTCACGCACCAGCTTGACCGTCGCCCTGGTGATGATGCCCAGCGTCCCCTCGGTGCCGGCGAAGAAGCTCGCCAGGTTGAAGCCATGCTCGGGCAGCAGATGCTCCATGCTGTAGCCGGACACCTGTCGTGAGAACTTCCCGAACTCGGTGCGGATCGTCGCCAGGTTCGCCATCACCAGTTCGCGCAACTGGTCGAGGACACCACCTTCGGCCCCTGGTCGCAACGTGACCAGATCGCCGGTGCCGGTGATCACCTCAAGCTCAATGAGGTTGTCGGCGCTGCGGCCGTAGCCGAGCGCGCGCGGTCCGCAGGCGTTGTTGCCGATCATCCCGCCGATGGTGCATCTGTTGGACGTGGAGGGGTCGGGTCCGTATCGCCAGCCGTGTTTGGTCGCCACTTGTTGCAGCAGCGCTTGGATCACTCCCGGCTCGACCACCGCGGTGCCGGCCTCGATGTCCACCGACAGCACCTTGTTGAGGTGTCGCGACATGTCGATCACCAAGCCGGGGCCGACCGCGTTGCCGGCGCATGAGGTGCCGGCGCCTCGCCCGGTTATCGGCAGGCCCACGGCCAACGCAACACGCACCAATTCGATCAGCTCATCGGTGCTGCGCGGGGTGGCCACCACCTCGGGAACCACCCGGTAGAGGGACGCATCGGTGGAATACAGGGCGCGGGCCAGCGTGGAGGCGTCCAGGCAGGCGGTATCGCTCAGCCGCTCCCGGAAACGATGAACCGCATCTGTATCGGCCTGCGAGGTCTTCACGTGTCCGAGTCTGCCACGGCGAGCACGGCCTTCATCGCCCGACCCAGGGCTTCCCAGTCTCCGGGTTCCACAACATCGACCAGGACGCGCCGGACCGCCGTCACGTGATCCACGGCGGCCCGTTCCAGCAACTCGAACCCCTTGTCGGTCAGCGTCGCGACGACCCCCCGCCGATCATTGGTGGCGGTGCGCCGCTCGATCAGCCCTGCTTGCTCCATGCGTCCCACGGTGTGGGTCAGCCGGGAGCGCGACTGGTTCGAATCGTCGGCAAGTTGTGACATTCGGACGCTGCGATCAGGCGCCTCGGACAGCACGACCAGCACCTCGTACTCGTTCAGGTCAAGGTGGTACTTGCGGAGGTCAGCATCCAACTGCTCACGGACCCAGGCGACCGCCGCCAGCGAGTCACGCCAAACGACCTGTTGTGCTGGCGTGAGCCAATTCGGTTCCTGCTGCGGCATGGCGGCAGTCTAGCGTCGTCGTTGAAGCCTGAAAGATGGGGGTGGAGCGAATGATCGTCACCGGGGGCAGGCACTAGGATCGGCGCATGAATTCGCGCGCTCAGCAAGTGGCCGACCAGATCTGGGCCGACAGTGCTTACAGCTATCCAGTCCTCTTCCGCGGGCGGGTGGCCGCTGATCCGTCGCTGGTCGGATTCACCGTCCCGGACGGGGACGGCTGGCGCGATGTCACTTGGGGCGAGGCCCGATCCGTCGTCGATCAAGCGGCGGCGGGTTTCATCTCGTACGGGCTCAGGCCCGAACAACGGGTCGCGATCGCCTGCACCACCAGGCTGGAGTGGATCCTCGCAGACCTCGGCGTGGCCTGCGCCGCAGGCGCCACCACCACCGTCTACCCGAACACCCATGCCGAGGATGTGCTGCACATCGTCAGCGACTCGGGCTCGGTGATGATGGTGCTGGAGAACTACGAGCAACTGGCCAAGATACAGCAACTGGATGAACTCCGCGGCCAACTGACCAGACTCATTCTGATCGAGGACGACCGGCCGGCCGGGGCGCCGTCCGACGACCGAGTGCTCAGCTGGGAGGAATTGCTGCAACGGGGCACCGACCACCTGAACCAGAATCCGAACTGCATCGATGACGCGATCGCGACCATTGGCCCGGAGTCGCTGTCAACCATCATCTACACCTCGGGCACCACCGGTCAGCCCAAAGGCGTAGAACTGCTGCACCGCAACTGGACCTATGAGGCCCAGGCATTGAACGAACTCGACTTCGTCCACCCTGACGACGTGCTCTATCTGTGGCTGCCCCTCAGCCACGTCTTCGGGCGTGCCCTGTTGGGCGCGCAGTTGTCGCTCGGCTTCCGCGCCATCGTGGACGGACGCGTGGACCGCATCGTCGACGGCCTCGCCAACACCCACCCCACCATCCTGGTCGGTGTGCCGCGGATATTCGAGAAGGTGCGTTCGGCGGTGCTGACCATGAACGCGCAGAAGGGGCTCAAAGGCCGCATCTCGCGCTGGGCGTTCCTGGTTGGCCGTGACTCGCGGGCGTACCGGCTTGCCGGGCGGCCACTGCCGCGCACCCTCGCCCTGCAGTACCGCCTCGCCGACCGGTTGGTCTTCAGCAAGCTGAAAGACCGGTTGGGCGGTCGCATGCGGTTCATGATCTCCGGTTCAGCGAAGCTGTCGCACCAGGTGCAGGAGTGGTTCTACAGTGCGGGCATCATCGTCGTCGAAGGTTATGGTGCCACCGAAACGGCGGCCATCTCGTTTTTGAACCTGCCCGACAGGCCGCGTTTCGGCACCGTCGGGCCGCTGATCCCCGGGCTGGAGACGAAGCTCGCCGACGACGGCGAGGTGCTGATCAAGGGCCCCACCGTGGCCCGTGGCTACCACAACCTGCCCCAAGAGACCGTCGAGGCATTCGTGGACGGTTGGTACCACACCGGCGATATCGGCACCTTGGACGCGGACGGCTACCTGACCATCACCGACCGCAAGAAGGACCTCTTCAAGACCTCGAGCGGCAAGTTCGTCGCTCCGCAGAAGGTCGAGAACACCGTGATGGCCAACATCCCCTATGTCAGCCAAGTCGTTGCGGTCGGTGATGGCCGCAAGTACGTCACCGCACTGGTGGCGCTCGACCCAGCCCTACTGCAGAAGTGGGCCGACCGTCGGGAAAAGGGTGACCTGAGCTACGCCGAACTGAGCCAACAGCCCGAAATCCGAAGGTCCATCGACCGCTTCATGCGCCGGGTGAACGACCGGCTGGAGCGCTGGGAGCAGATCAAGCGGTACACAATCTTGGACTCCGAGCTGACCTTGGCCGAGGGTATGCTGACCCCCAGCCTGAAGGTGCGCCGCGGCGAGGTCTACACCGCTTACGCAGACGTGATCGAGGCGATGTACGCCGACGATTCCCGATCCGATCTGGTGCGAGAATGACCTCTTTCACGACCCCCGTCCAGCTGCGCTGGACTGATTTGGACGCCCAAGGTCACGTAAACAACGTGACAGTGGCCGACTACATGCAGCAGGCGCGCGCGCAGTTCCTTGTTGCCGGGCCTGCGCGTGGATTGCTGGACGATGGTTGTGTGGTGGTCGGCCATCAGATCGCCTATCGGCGAGCCATCAATTACTCGAATGATCCGCTGACGGTGAAACTCGCAGTCCCCGAACTCGGTGCGGCCAGATTCGTGATCGCCTACCGGCTGTTTCAGGACGACCAGCTTTGCGTCGAGGCACGTTCGGTGCTCTGCCCGTTCGACTTCGACAAGCAACGGCCGCAGCGACTCAAGCGTGTTGAGCGCCGTTTCCTGGCCGGCTACCGGCATGAGGTGGCGCCGCTCAGTGAGCTGGAAGCCCCCGACCTCAATGGCCGCGGCAGTGCGTTGGACGTCTTCAGCCGCTGGTCCGATCCCGATCGATACGGACACGTCAACAATGTCCGCTTTCTCGATTTCGTGCTGGCCGGTCGGGTCGACATGACGACCAGGGCGGACCCGTCGATGGCCCGGGTCGGGATGGCCGGCGCACCGAGTGCCGCGCAGTGGTTCATCGCCCGTCAGGACATCGACTACCTGACGCAGATGGAGTTCCGGCTCGCGCCCTATCGAGTGCTGACGGCCCCGGTTCGGCTCGGCGAAACCTCGGTGGTCTTGGCCAGCGAGATCGTCGATCCAGACCATGGAACCGTCTTCGCCCGGGCTCGCGTGGTCTTGGTCTGCGCTGATGCGCAGGGCCGCAAGCGTCCGCTGCCCGATTCGGCCCGGGAGGCCCTGACCAGCCAGGTGATCTGATCCGGTCAGCCACCGTCGGTCGTTGGCACGCACTCGGATTGGTCTTGCAGTGACACTGCTGTTGGTCGGCTGTGGCGTGGAAGGCCCAGCATGGGACAGTCCCGGGGCTCAGCCCGGCCCCGCAGACCGCGGTCGCCCCCACCGAGGCCGCACCCACCGGCAGCGGAGCGCCCGCGCAACCGGGTGGCTGCGCGGGCGTCCGACCTCTGCGGTGGGCCCGCGGTCAGTAGGTCACTCGATGACGTCCTCGTCGACCCAGTCGAAGGTGCGAGTGACAGCCTTCTTCCAGTTGCGGTAGAGCCGCTCGACCTCGGTCTTGTCCATCGACGGGCTCCAACGCTTGGCCTCTGCCCAGTTGTCGATGACGTCCTGTTCGCCCTCCCAGTACCCGGTCGCGATGCCAGCTGCATAGGCAGCACCGAGTGCGGTGGTTTCGGCCACCACCGGACGGACGACGTCGACATCGAGAACGTCAGCCTGGAACTGCATGAGCAGTTCGTTGACCGTCATGCCGCCGTCGACCTTCAGCTCGGTCAGTTTGACGTTGGCGTCGGCCTCCATTGCGTCCAGCACCTCGCGGGTCTGGTAAGCGGTGGCCTCCAGGACGGCGCGGGCGATATGTGCACGATTGACGTAGCGGGTCAGGCCGACGATGGCGCCGCGCGCGTCCGACTTCCAGTATGGCGCGAACAGGCCGGAGAAGGCCGGCACGAAGTAGGCGCCGCCGTTGTCGTCCACCGTCTTCGCCAAGGCCTCGATCTCGGGAGCCGAGGAGACCATCTTGAGGTTGTCCCGCAGCCACTGCACCAGCGAGCCGGTGACCGCGATCGAGCCCTCGAGCGCATAGACCGGTGCCGCTTCACCTATCTTGTAGCAGACGGTGGTGAGTAGGCCGTTTTGGCTGGGGACCAGCTTCTCGCCGGTATTCATCAGCATGAAGTTGCCGGTGCCGTAGGTGTTCTTCGCCATGCCTGGCTCGAAGCAGGCCTGGCCGAAGGTGGCCGCTTGCTGGTCGCCCAAGTCACCCGCGATCGGCACGCCGGCCAACACGCCCTCGGCGCGGACATGGCCGTAAACCTCGGCCGAAGACCGGATCTCGGGCAGCATCGACATCGGAACGGTCATGTCCGCGCAGATCTCGGGATCCCAAGCCAGCGACTTCAGATCCATGAGCATGGTGCGGGACGCGTTGGTCACGTCGGTGACATGAACGCCGCCTTCCGGGCCCCCCGTCATATTCCAGATGACCCACGTGTCCATGTTGCCCATCAGGAGTTCGCCCGCCTCGGCGCGCGCCCTCGCGCCCTCGACGTTGTCGAGGATCCACTTGACCTTGGGCCCGGAGAAGTAGGTGGCAAGCGGTAGGCCGACACGATCCTTGTAGCGGTCCTGACCAAGCTCAGCACCAAGTTCATCGACGATCTTGGCGGTGCGGGTGTCCTGCCAGACGATCGCGTTGTAGACAGGTTCACCGGTCGCCTTGTCCCACACGACGGTGGTTTCACGCTGATTGGTGACGCCGACCGCATGGATCGCCTCTGGGGTCAGGTCAGCCTTGGCCAAGGCAGCCGCGACCACCTCACGCACATTGGTCCAGACTTCCATGGGGTCGTGCTCGACCCACCCGGCCCGCGGGAAAATCTGCTCGTGTTCCATCTGCCCGACGGATACGATCTGGCCGCCGTGATTGAAGATGATGGCCCGGCTGCTCGTGGTGCCTTGGTCGATGGCGATGATGTACTTGTCCGACATCTGTTCCAAACCTCTCAACTTGATTGGGTTCGTCCCGGTCCTGCTGGGCCGGGTGCTGGACGGGGAGCCGTGGTCATTTGCCGGCGCCGATCAATCAGGTACATTCCTTCGGACGGTGACTGATCAGGCGAGGCTTTGAGTGGTGTCCAGTTGGCGAAGGGTTGGCCTCCAATACCGAATCTATTCGGCCCGACGGAACTTGAACGGATGCACTAAAGTCATGAACGAACGTGCAATCTGGTTGTGGTCGCTTTGGGAATGTGTTCGTTCGGCCGAGTCCGAGCGGGGAAAGGCGTAGCCGTGGCAGATCCGGGCGAGCAGTTGCAGTATGGCGCTGCGTCCATGTACTACCTGCAGGGCGAGACCATGGAGTCGATCGCGCGACAGCTTGGTATGTCGCGATCCTCGGTCTCCCGCCTACTGAAGAATGCGCGCGAATCGGGCATGGTGCAGATCACGTTGAACCAGCCCGGTCGTTCCCAGTCGAGTGCTGGCCGGGCCCTGGAGAAGTTGTTCGGCATTCGCGTGCATGTGGTGCCGGTGCGTGACGGCTCGTCAGAGATCCTGCGGCTCGACCGGGTCGCCCGGACGGCCGGGCACCTGGTCAGTGAGGCGATCACGGACAACATGTTGATCGGGGTGGCGTGGGGCACCACCTTGGCCGCTATCGTGCAGCATCTGGTGCCACATGAGACCTTCGGCTCAACCGTTGTCCAGACCAACGGCAGCGCCAACCACTCAACGTCCGGCATCCCCTATGTCGGGGCCATCATCTCCGCGGTGGCGGACGCCTTCGGTTGCGACGTGGTGCACTTCCCGGTGCCGGCGTTCTTCGACTTCGCATCCACCAAGGAAGCCATGTGGCGTGAGCGCATGGTAACCAGGGTTCTGGGATTGCAGTCCCGCCTCGACCTGGTGATCTTCGGGGTGGGTGCACTTGAGGGGCCGCTGCAGTCACACGTGTACGCCTCGGGCTACCTTGATGAGGAGGACACCCAGCAGGTCATTGATGAACATGTCGTCGGGGACATCTGCACGGTGCTGCTGCGTCGGGACGGCTCCTGGCAAGACATCCCGTTGAACGCCCGCGCCAGCGGCATCACGCCGGCCCAGTTGCAGTCGATCCCTCGGCGGATCTGCGTGGCTTCCGGCCAAGCGAAGGCGCTGCCGCTGCTCGGCGCGTTGCGGGCCAGGGTTGCTACCGATCTTGTCGTGGACGAATTGACTGCCCGCACTGTTCTCGAGCTGATGTGAAGACAACCGGCCGGCCCGAATGGGACCGGCCGGTTGCGTTGTGGGGAGGGATCAGTTGTCCGAGGTCTTCGACTCTGAGCGGTCACCCGACCAATCCAGGTGGTAGTGGCCAGGCGCGTCGACGCGCTCATAGGTGTGCGAACCGAAGTAGTCGCGCAGCCCTTGGGTGACCGCCGCGTTGTTCCGCGGGGCCCGAGCCATGTCGTAGTAGGCCAGCGAGCTTGCAAAGACCGGGGCAGCCACGCCGGCCTGGACAGCAGCGGCCACGACGCGTCGCCAGGCGTCGTTGTACTCGGCGAGCTTCGGGGCGATGGACGGGGCCGCCATCAGGGACACCAGGCCTGCATCGGCCGAGTACTCCTGGCGGATGTTCTCGAGCAGCTTGGCCCTGATGATGCAGCCGTCCCGCCAGATCTTCGCGCAGTCGGCGACGTTGATGTTCCAGCCGAACTCGACACCGCCGGTGCGGATCTCGTCGAAGCCCTGGGAGTAGGCCACAACCTTGGACGCCCACAGCGCCTGCCGGACATCTTCGACGAACGCCGCCTTGTCGGGCACCTGGAGGACGCGATCAGGGCCGGCCAGGTTGGTCGCCGCGGCGCGTAGGTCGTCGTGGCTCGACAGCGCCCGAGCGAAGACCGACTCGGCGATGCCGTTGACCGGGACGCCGAGCTCCAGAGCCGTCATGACGGTCCAGGTTCCGGTGCCCTTCATGCCGGCCCGGTCCTTGATGACCTCTACCAGCGGGGCGCCGGTCTGCGGGTCCTTCTGGGACAGCATGTCGGCAGTGATCTCGATGAGGTAGCTCGACAGTTCGCCCTCGTTCCACTTGGCGAAGATCTCGGCCGCTTCGTCGGTGCCGATGCCGGCCGCGCGGAGCAGCTCGTAGGCCTCGCCGATGACCTGCATGTCGGAGTATTCGATGCCGTTGTGGATCATCTTCACGAAGTGGCCGGCGCCGTTCGGGCCCATCCATGCGCAGCAGGGCTCGTCGCCGACGTGGGCTGAGATCGCCTCGAGCATCGGCCCAAGGATCTGGTAGCTCTCGGGGGTACCGCCAGGCATGATGGACGGACCGGTGAGCGCCCCGTACTCGCCGCCGGAGATGCCGGTGCCGACGAAGTGGAACCCCTTGTCCGCGATCTCCTTCTCACGGCGGATCGTGTCGCGGAAGAACGAATTGCCGCCGTCCATGATGATGTCGCCCTGCTCGAGGTGGGGCAGCAGTTCGGCGATGGTCGCGTCAGTTGCAGCGCCGGCCTTGACCATCAGGATGATCGAGCGGGGATGCTCGATTGACTGGACGAATCCTTCGACCGTCTCGCTGCCGATAAAGTTGCCTTCGTCACCGTGATCGGCCAGCACCTGCTGGGTCTTGGCGAAGGTGCGGTTGTAGATGGCGACGGTGTAGCCATGGTGGGCAAGGTTGCGGGCCAGATTCGAACCCATTACCGCCATGCCAACAACGCCGATATTGGCCTTCTGTTCCGACATCTATTGTTCTCCTTGTTGTGTTTGAACTGCTGGTCTCTCGGTTGCTGCCGGACCTTACCTCGCCGGGGGCGTGTTCAGCCTCACTTGGTGATCATGCCGCTTGTCCAACGCCTACGCAGCCAGTGCGCTGCGGCCTTCGGCTGTCGATCACGGGTGAAGGCGCCCTTCTTGTTTCCGCCCACTCGCATGATGCCCGATGAGGTGGCGAAATCGGCGAAGTTCCACATCTGTTCGCCGACGACGAGGTCTGTGGCGTCCATGGCTCGGCAGTTCGCCTCGAGGTAGGCGACCTGGTAGTCCTCGCTCCACGGTGCGGCAGGCAGGGTGTGTTCTCCCGGATAGGTGTCGGCGCCGTACTCGGTCATGATGATGGGCTTGCCCTCGGTGGCCCATCGGGCCAACTCTTCGCGCATGTCGATCTCGGCCGCGACCAAGTCGCCGGTGTTGACGTACCAGCCGTAGTAGCGGTTCAGCATGACCAAGTCTGCGTAGGGGTGCAGCCGGCACTTGCCGTGCGGTTCGAGCATGACGTTGACGAAACCGACCGGCCGTGTCGGGTCGGCCCGACGAACCACGTCCCACAACGGTTTGAAGTAGGCTTCGGCGGCTTCGGTCCCAGACTCCGGTTCGTTGGCGATGGACCAGATGATCACAGATGGGTGGTTCTTGTCGCGGTCGATCAGTTCGCGGATCATCTGCGCATGGAGGTACTGGGCCGGGGTGCTGATCGTCTGGTCGCTGAAAGTCGGCAGCGCTATGCCTGCGCCGAAAATGCCGCTCGACAAGCCGAAGTTCTGGCCGACTGCGGGGACCTCATCAATGACCAGGATGCCCTGCTCATCGCAGTAGTCCATGACCTCGCTGGCGTACGGGTAGTGCGAGGTGCGCAGGCTGTTGGCGCCGACCCACTCCAACAGCTCGAAGTCGCGCAGCATCATCGTGTCGTTGTGCTGTTTCCCGACGATGGGGTGGTCCTCGTGCATGCCGAAGCCGGTCAGATAGACCGGTTCACCATTGAGCAACAGCTTGCCTTCGGCTATTTCGATGCTGCGGATGCCGACGCGCTGGCGATAGTCGTCGACGACGTCGCCGCCGCTCAGTACTTCCACATGGAGCGTGTAGAGGTGGGGATCCCGGACGCCCCACAGTCGTGCGTCCGCGACCTCTATCTGCCCGGACTCGCCCTGCGCGGTGGCCACCTGGGCGCCGGCGGCGTCGAACAGGGCGACTCTGACCCCAGCCTGGCCGGGTTCACCACCCTCGACGATGACGCTGTAGTCGATCAACCCCGCATCACCGTCGATACTTGTGAAGACGGTGATGTCGGCCACATGGATGGCAGGGCGTGAAGCAAGCCAGACATGCCGGTGGATCCCGGAGTAGTTGAAGAAGTCGTGCCAGTAGTGCAGCTTCGGCCCGGACGAGGTCTGGTGGACCAAGCCGGGCGGGATGGTCTCGAAGCTCAGTTGGTTGTTTGCGATCACAGTCAAGGTGAACCAGCCGCCGGGCGAGACCTTCTGGGTGATGTCGACCTCGAACGGCAGGTAGCCGCCTTTGTGCTCGGCGACCTCTACGCCGTCCACGAAGACCGTTGCGGTGTGGGTGACGGATTCGAAGTAGAGCAGCACCTGCTCGGTCCACCCATTGGGCACCTTGACCCGGCGTTGGTACCAGACGTCACCGAAGAACTCACGCTCCTGCGTAGTAGTGAAGACATCGTTCCAAGACCCTGGCACCGCCATTCGCCGAGGCTCGGGGATGGCTG
>CALMKG010000150.1 GCA_937867175.1 uncultured Propionibacterium sp.
AGCGTGGGCGCGGGACGCTGGAGTTCGCTGACATCGGGGATTCTGAAATCCGCCGGGTGGGTGTACATGTTGACCATCATCAAGTAGTCGGTGCCGCCAATCCCGGTGCCGTTGACCAGCACGGTCACCTGCCGATCGGACGGGCCGGGCGGCCCTTTGAGATCTGGCCGGTAGTAGAGGTAGTTCACGTTGCCGCTGTCAAGCGTGACGTCTCCCCAGGCCTTCTGGCGCAACGTAGGGTCGAGTGCGCGCAGCCGCGTGACGTACTGCGCGAACCGGAACAACGGATTGACATCGGGGTCGGCGTCGCAGGTGCCCAACACGTCGAAGTAGGAGTACGCGTCGGGGTCGTCCGGGTCGACGGGAAGCTGCGTCGGAGTGTTGGACGCCAGCATCGCCCAGTTGTTCCACATGCCGATGGTGTTGAGGCTCCACGGATTGTTGTTGCCGTTCTGGGTACGGCCGTACTCGTCGCCGCTCACTACCATGGGCACGCCCCGAGACATCATCGGGATCAGCCAGTTGTTGCGCCAGCGGGCACGCCGCAGCGCCTGGTCGCCGCCCGAATCCCAGGACACGTTCGCGTCCGTACCACCGTCGGAGGGGCCGAACGGGAAGGGTTGTTGGTTGTCCTTGTCGTTGAAGCTGACCAAGTCGAACATCGTGAAGCCGTCGTGGGCGGTGAGGAAGTTGATGGATTTCTGGGGCCCGGCGTTGTCGTTGAAGTGCAGCCAGTCACCGTTCAGCAGATCCATGAAGGCCCGGGTGTTGCCGTCACCCTTGAGGTAGTGCCGCATCGTGTCGCGGAACCGGCCGTTCCACTCACCCCAGCCGGAGGGGAAGTTGCCGACTTCGTAGCCCCAAAGGTCCCAAGCCTCCGCGATGACCTCGATGTCCTGCTGGTCAGCGAAGTCGGCAACCTCACGCAACAGCGGGTGGGCCTTGTAGAAGCGACGCCGACCGCCCCAGTCCTCCTTGTCGGATGCCGCCGGGAAACGTCCCAGCACGGTGGCGAGGTCGAACCGGAAACCGTCCACGCCCATCACCTTGTGCCAGTAGCTGAGCGAATCCATGACCAAGTCGCACATCGGGCGGTGGGAGAAGTTGGTCTGGTTGGATGAACCGGTGGCGTCGTCGACGATCCAGCCATCGGCTGTGAGGTCGTAGTAAATCGTGGTGGCGAAGCCACCGAAACTGGTGAAGGCAGCCGAGTCCACGTCGTTGTCCCAGTTGCCGCCCTCGGAGGTGTGGTTGTAGACCACGTCGAGGTAGACCTCAATCCCATGTTCGTGGAAGGCGCTGACCATCTGCTTGAACTCACGCGTCGGGCCACCGGGGCTCTTGTCGGAGGAGTAGTCGCGGTTGGGCGCGAAGAAGCCGATGGTCTGGTACCCCCAGAAGTTGGTGGTTCCGTTGGTGTCGCCGTGCTGGTCGGAGTTGGTCTCATGGACGGGTAGCAGTTCGATGCTGGTGAAGCCGAGTGCTTTCAGGTACGGGGCAAGGTAGGCGGCACCGGCATAGGTGCCGCGCAGCGGCTCGGGCACGTTCTTGACCTCGCCGAACAGCTTCTCGCCAGCCAGCAGATCGCCGAGCCGGCAGGCAGAGGGATGCATGGTGAGGTTCTTGATGTGCGCCTCGTAGATCATCACATCTTGCGGTTCACGTACCGGGTAATCGCCGGTGGGCGTCTGGTCGTGGATCACCACTCCCTTCGGGGCATACCGCGCCGAATCGACCGCTCGGCGCACCTTGCCCCGGTAGTCGCCGCCCCCGGTCGCGAAGACGCCCATGTCTGTACCGGACGCCTTGATAGCTGGGCTGAGCGGAACGTGACTGACCTCACGGGCGTAGGGATCCAGCAGGACCTTGTTCGGGTTGAAGTGGTTGCCCTCCTCGTCCCGGTCGGAGATGAAGCCAGCCACCGAGCCCGGCCGCCAATCGGGATCGACCTCCCAGTTGCTGCCCCAACAGCGGTAGGCGTAATAGGCACCCGGGCTGACACCGATGAGTTGGGCCCGCCAAGTGCCGTTCTGCGCCTTGACCGCGTCGAATCTGTGGCTGGCGTCCGCACCCAGCGGTTCGGGGTAGATCTCCAGGACCACGCGGGTCGCGGCGGGGGCGAAGACCGCGAATGAGGTGATGTCTTTCTGCTGGTCGTGGGTGGCCCCCAACGGCCAGCCACCGAGCGCCCACACCTCGGGTGCGAACGGGGTGATGGTGTCGTCCTGCACGAACGGCTCGTCCGAGACGACGGGCTCGTC
>CALMKG010000151.1 GCA_937867175.1 uncultured Propionibacterium sp.
TCCACGCTCAGCGTCGGCCGGGCTCGCCCGAACTGCCGCTGTGGTGGCTGCTCACCCCGCCCACTCGTCGTCGGGACGTTGTGAGGGGAAGCCAAAGCTCCATTCAAGGGTGCCCCACCCGCGCTTTGGCTTCCCGCCACGGCGGGGGCTTGGGCCGGCGCGGTGAAGCACTAACCACCACGTCGCCAGTTCGCGCGTCGTAGTCGCGGATCCACGCTCAGTGTCGGCCCGGCTCACGCGAACTGGCGACATGGTGGTTACTAACGCCGCCGGTGGAGCCTTCGCGGGCTGCGGTGATGCGAGGGAGCAGGTCCTCGATGAAGCGGCGGGTCAGGGCGGTCAGTCCCGGATCGGCCTGGGTGTTGATCCTCACCCATGGATCGGGTCGGGCGGCGACGGCCGCCTCGATGAGGTCGTGCCACTCGGCTGGCAGCACGGCCTGGCACCAGCGGGCGGCGTCGTGCTTGCTGGTGACCTCACCGTTGGTCGCGCTGAAGAGCATGCGGCACTGGGTGAGGACCTCGTGAGGTTGGCCCCAACCGTTCTCCAGGTACTCGGCGTCGGCCAGGGCATCGACGTGACGGCGGGCGGCCAGCTGGGCAGCCTCGTCGCGGACTGATTGTGCCGGGACGTGCGGAAGGAGAGAGGCGGCCGGCGGCCCGGTGATCGCCAACCCCCGGTTCCTGAGCACCCAGCGGAATGTCTCGGTGTTGTCGTGGGTCGAGAGCTCCATCTCTCGCTGCCCGTTGTCGACGTACAGCCAGGGCTGGTCCGGGTCGGCACGCAGGTGCAGCTGCTCGGCGGTGGCGTAGGAGCCCTCCAGGACGTGCGCCCAGTGCTCCGGTCGGTCGGGCAGACGCCGGTGGATCTCACGGATGCCCGCGTCCTGGCCGGGGTCGAGCGCCCGAGACGTCACGACGAGGAAGTCCACGTCAGCATGTGGGTCTCCGGCTCCGAGCGCGAACGAGCCCTTGAGGTAGGCGCCCACGAGCGTCGCCCCCAGCGTGCTCTGCACCTGCCCGGCGAAGTCGCCGAGGACCGTGCGAAGAGCATCGGCCTCATCGGCGGCCAGTTGGTCGTCAAGTTCCGGCAGCATGGCCGCACGATCGTACGACGGCTTCCCGCCACGGCGGGGCCGGTCCACCTCAGCCAGGTTCGTCGGGGGACTTCCACCGGACCACGGTGGTTCCCATGGCGGAGCGGTCGTCGCTCAGGTGGTCCATCCACGCGAGGACGGGGCCGGTCCCTTCGACGCCGTAGTACCCCATGACTCCCATGGAGTACAGGGTGTTGGAGGAGCGGTCCAGGACGAAGTTGCCGACGTCGTTGAGTCCCGACGCCTCCCCCCAGGCCGCGAAGTCCTCGCCCAGCACCGGGTAGCCGAAGCCGCCGTCCAGCTCGGAGGTGACCACCACCTCGCTTCCGTCGGCCTGGTCCCACACGTGCGCCCGTCCCGCCCCGGCACTGTCGGCGACCAGCCACAGGAAGCTGGAGTCATTCGCGGCCAGACCGTCGGGGAACTCCGTGTCACTCATGGGGATGGTCCGGATGGTCGTGACCTCGCCGCTCTCGGGGTCCAGCCGGACGATCGAGAACTCCGACCCGGGCGCCCGCTTCCCTGTGAACCGTGCCGTCTGGATGGCGTACACGCTCTCTCCGCTGACCGCCGGCAGGGCTGCACCTGCGATCTCTTCGCGCGGGGTGCACCGACGGGGGTCGCAGCCCCAGATGGCCACGGTCTCGGATCGCGGGCGCCCGCCGAGCTGAGCCCAGTGGACCCGCCCGCCCGCGAGCACGGGGCCGGTGAAGGAGGGCACTGCGGGGGCGGGGAACCGTCCCACCCGTGGAGCCCGAGTGAGCTCTGAGACCTCTCGGGTGTCGCGGTTGTATGCGTACATGACCCAGGGATCCGGTATCAGCTCGGTCTCAGGCGTCTCCATCCACACGACGAAGTCCTTGTTGAAGGTGGCTTCTGTGACCTGATGCGGCCGTTTCGGGGAGGCGCCGAACGTCGCCAACGTGCCGTTGGAGTCCCGCAGTTCCAGAGTCTCCTCCGTGAGTTCCAGGCTGCCTGTCTTCTTCGAGTGCCTTAGCAGCAGCGAACCACGTTCGTCCACGGCGGCCACGAGGACCGCGAATCCGCTCTGGCTGCTGCGGATCTCGTGCAGGGGCTCATACAGGCTGGCCGGCAAGGGGGCGGCATCCAGAGCCTTGAGCGGTTCCGGCGAGTCCGACGGGCTCTCACTGCTGGCGGAGGCCGAGGGAGTCGCCTTGGGTGGCTCCTTCGAGGTCTCGGTCGCGGGCTCCGAGCATGCGGACACGCCAGCCGAAAGGACCAGGATGGCGACCCCCGCCGCCGGCAGCATCTTCACCAGGTGATCCCGTCGTCTCGAAGGGGTGTGATCACACCAGGTGCGCCTCACGGACGCACACGCGACAGCGACTCGCGTCGCCGTGTGAGAAGAAGCCCGAGAGGCAATCGCCTTGCGATGGTGCACCAGTGTGCGCGGCGAGTGTGGCAGGCCGCCGTACCCGACCGCAACGTGGTGGTGGCCACAATCGGGTCGGGTTGCGAGGGGAAGCCAAAGCTCCGTTCGCTGGAGGGCAAACGGAGCTTTGGCTTCCCGCCAAGATCAGGAGTTCTTGCCGAACCAGCGCTTGCGCTTGGCCGGCTCGCTCGCGGCCGGGTGGTCCGAGGGGGTCTCCTTGGCCAACAGGCCAGGAGCCAGCTCGGTGGTGGCCATGACCCGGTCCTTCAACGAGGCCGGCGGGTCAAGGGTGACG
>CALMKG010000152.1 GCA_937867175.1 uncultured Propionibacterium sp.
GAGCACCGGCGCCGAGCAGTGATCGACAGGGCTACGTGCTCAATCGACTTCGAGAAGACTGTCGGCACACTTGTGCGCTCGCCTCTGTCGACGGCACGATCGGGCATCCCGGCATCAAGGGCGGGTTCCGGGAGTTGCTCCTGAACAACCTGCTCATTCCTTGGCTCCCGGCTGCCGTCGGTTGCGGAACAGGAATGATCGTCGACCACGAACAGCGCGTCATGGAGGCGAGCCAGGACGACATCATCCTGTTCGACCAGTACTTGGCCCCAGCGATGCTCGCGTCCACCAACTCCACCCATGGCGTGTACTTCTTCGACAACGTGCTTTGTCGAGTCGAGGTGAAGTCGGCGCTGACCAAGGCGGACCTCCGCTTGTTCGTACGGAAATCCAAGGCTGTCTCGGAACTGAAGCTGAGCGCTCGTCCGGGCCGCGACGAGCCGGTCTTCGGAGCCATCAACACCCTAGCGGCCTTCGACACCGAGGTGGCCACGGGCAAGGAGCTCGACTATCTCCGTGAGGCGTTAGTGGCCGAGGGTGTGGACCCGGTCGGCGGCGTCGCATCAATGATGTGCATCGCACGGCGGGGGTTCTGGCTGCTCGGGGAGGCTGATGATGGCACGAGACGGTGGAAGCAATTGAGGGCCGCCACACCGGACGATCCGCTGGCCTACTTCGTGGGCGTCACCTCCAACACCTGTTTCGCTCAGCGAGCGGCCAGGCTAGGGATTCAGCCTTTGGGTGGTGGCATTGGGTTGTATCTCGATTCCCCGTACGACTTCGTAGATTGAGATTGGACGACCGGGGACGTTCGCGAAATCGACGCCATGTTCGTTCGTCAGTTCGGGTCGTACCTGAGGAACGTCCGGCCGGGTGCACCCGGTGTGTGTCAGGTGTGCGCGGTGGAAAGTGGCCGCTGCCTGGGTCGCCTGGTTCCTGCTGCGTCACGGCACTTGCGCGCACCGGCTCAGTGGCAGTCACGATCCAAAGTGGCTGTGGGCGACCGTTCACTCGGCCAAGTCAGGGCGAACCGGCGAACATCCTCTACATCTTCTCGTCCAGCCAGTGTGACTACTGCCAGCGTTGCGATCTTCTGGTCGGCCTGCCGGGGCTCCATGTGGTCGGCGTCGAACGCGACGACGCCGGGTTGCGGGTAGAGGTCGAGTCCCGGGCGCCGGCGGTGATGGGTTGCCCCGCCTGCGGGGTCGTGGCGCATGCTCATGGGCGGCAGCGGGTGGAGTTGATCGACGCGCCGAGCTTCGGCAGGCCGGTGAGGTTGTGGTGGCGGAAACGACGATGGGTGTGTCCCGAGCCGATGTGCCCGGTGGCCTCGTTCATGGAGCAAGACCCCGAGGTGGCGCCACGCAGGGCGCTGCTCACTGCTCGCGCGACCGGGTGGGCGATCGGGCAGATGCGGCGGGAGAACGCCTCGGTCCAGGGCTTGGCCCGGCAACTGGGCTGCACCTGGAAGACACTGTGGCGGGCGGTCAAGCCGGTGCTGGAGGCCGCTGCCGCGGACGAGTCCCGGTTCGCCGGGGTCACCTGTCTTGGCGTCGACGAACACATCTGGCATCACGTCTCCACCAAGCCCGTCGACCTCGGAGGCCGGGGGCCGAAAGAGTTCACCGGCATGGTTGATCTGACCTGTGACAAGGACGGAAACGTCCGGGCCCGGCTGCTGGATCTCGTCCCGGGCCGCTCCGGTGAGGCCTACAAGACGTGGTTGAAGGCCCGCGGCGACACGTTCCGCAAAGGCATCGCGGTCGCGACCCTGGACCCGTTCCACGGCTACAAGAACGCCATCGATGACCAACTGGAAGACGCCGTCGCGGTCCTCGACGCATTCCACATCGTCAAGCTCGGCACCGCCGCCGTCGACGAAGTCCGCCGACGGGTACAGCAGGAGATCCACGGCCACCGCGGCCGCAGAGACGATCCGCTCTACCGGATCCGCAACCTGCTGCGAGCCGGTCAGGAGCATCTCACCGACCGGCAGAAGACCCGGCTGGAGACGGCATTCACCGCCGACGACCGCCACGTCGAGGTCGAGGTCGCCTGGCGCTGCGCGCAGCAGCTGCGCTCGGTCTATCACCAGTCGAGTCATGCCGACGGCAGGCGGGTTGCGGAGAAGATCCTCGCCTCGTTCCCGTCGTGTCCGATCCCGGAGATCGCACGCCTCGGCCGGACCCTTAACCAGTGGCGAGACGCGTTCCTGGGCTACTTCACCACCGACGGCGCCAACAACGGCGGAACCGAATGCATCAACGGCCTGATCGAACTCGCCCGCCGGATCGCCAGAGGCTTCCGAGACCCCGACAACTACCGACTCAGAATGCTCCTCATCGGCGGTGGGCTAGGACTGTGACCCCACGCTCAGGTACGAAGAGCCGGTTGCCGCCGCTAACATCACGCCTATGAAACCCCTTGTGCTGCGAAGCGCCATT
>CALMKG010000153.1 GCA_937867175.1 uncultured Propionibacterium sp.
ATGATTCATCTGAGGCAATACGCAGACAGTGAATGACATAATGTCAGTTATCGGCTACTAACTACGACGAGCTCAAACAGATGCGAGAACTCGTCGCACGCTGCCGAGACGTGTTTCCGCAGGTCACAGCCACCATCCCCGTCCGCGACCAGGTTCCCATGGGCGCCCCGACCGTCGCGTTGTGGCTGCTCAGCAGCGGTTCCTCTCGTTTAATGAGAGGTTCTCGCGTACGGTGTGCTCTCGTGGAGCTTGTTCCTGGACAGATCCCCGACTACTTGCTCGACGACTCGATCGGGCTGCTGCGGGCTGATGACCGCGTGTTCGAAGCGATGCTCGACGGCTGGCGTGCGCAACAACTGGCGCGCGGCCTGACGACGGCCCACATCAAGACCTCGTCCCGGATGGTGACGCGATTCCAGGAGCACGCCAACGAGTGCCCGTGGACCTGGATGGCTCATCACTTCGAGGAGTTCCTCGCCGACCTACGCACCAGTGAGCCGCCGCTGAAGGTCTCGACGCTGCGTTCCTACACCACTGCCATCCGTGCGTTCACGCGTTATGTCAGCGATACCCGGTACGGCTGGGTGGCGTTCTGCGACCGAGTGTTCGACGACATCCCGGCGCAGATTGTCTTCGACTGGAACAGCCCACGTCACAGCACAGACGACGACGTGCCCACTGGGCGACGGGCCCTGACCCGCCACGAGATGCAGAGCCTGTTCGACGCCGCCGATGACTTCGTCGACGCGGAGTACGCCAAGGGCAGCAAGCGGTGGCTGCCAGCGCTGCGTGACTCGACCGCGCTGAAGGTCGCCTACGCCTACGGGCTCCGGCGGCGCGAACTGACCAAGCTGGAGTACGTCGACTTCGGCCCGAACCCAAAGGTCCCGGCGTACCGGAACTTCGGGGCCGTGCAGGTGCGCTGGGCCAAGGGTATGCGGGGCTCCGGGCCACGACGGCGCACCGTGCTCACCACACCGGAGTTCGACTGGGTGGTCGACCTTCTCCAGCATTGGCTCTCCCCCGCCGGCCGCGCGCTCTTCCCGACCGCCGACCGGTCCCGGTGTCTCTGGCCCTCGGAACGAGCCGGCGCCGCGAGCCTGCGGACCTTCGAACGCGCCTTCGCGCGCGCCCGCGAGCAAGCCGGCCTTCCCCAAGAGCTCACGCTGCACTGTCTGCGCCACTCCTACGTAACGCACCTGATCGAAGCCGACTACGACCCGTTCTTCGTCCAGCAGCAGGTCGGCCACCAACACGCCTCGACCACGTCGCTGTACACATCGGTGTCCTCGGACTTCAAGCAGAAGACGATCCAGCAGATGATCAACCGGCGCCTACGAATCGACAACCAGGATGGCGGTCACGATGGCTGAGCAACGACGCGTCGGCTACCACTGGCGCCTGCGCCAGGTGATGGCCAAGCACAACCTCTGGAAGACCACCGAGCTCATCCCGCTGCTCAAGTCGCGTGGCGTGAACCTGTCCAACGCCCAAGTGCATCGACTCGTCACCCAGGCTCCCGACCGGATACCCGCACGCACCTTCGCAGCCCTGTGCGACATCTTCAACTGCACCCCAAACGACCTCTTCGAGCCCTACGTCGAAATGCGCGCCGCTGCCACGGCCAACGCTCCCAAGCGGCCCGAGGACCTCGGCCTCAAGCCCGGCAGTCCCATCGCCCGACGGGTCCGCGTCGTTCCTGACGAGCCCGACGACTGATGGCGCGTCCCAGGAAGCCAGGCGACCCAGCCGCCTGGCCGGATCCGTGCGCGCGCTGCAACGAGCACCACCCGACCTCCGCATGGTGGCCAGATGGGCGGATCTGTGGCTACTGCTACCAGGCCGCCAAGCGTCACCGCGGCCGATGCGCTTGCGGCCACGAGGGTGTTCTCCCCGGACGGACCGACGGCAGGCCGACGTGCCGCTCCTGCTCAGGTGTCACCCTCAACATCGACTGTGTCGCCTGCGGCGCCGAAGCCGAGCTCTACCGCGGTGGGCGCTGCATGCACTGCGAGCTGAACCTCGTCGTGGACTCGATGCTGGCCGACCCGGTCACCGGGCAGACCGCGCCCGAACTCGTCGCCATCAGGGAAGCCATGAAGAACATGAAGCGCGCCAACAGCGGTCTGACCTGGATCAAGCAACCCCACGTGCGCGCGTTCTTCGAGCAGGTCCGCGGCCACCGCAACGTCACCCACGAGCTTCTGGACTCGCTGCCGCCCTCCCGGACGCGCGACTACGTACGCGGGCTCCTAGTCGAACACGGTGCGCTCCCCCGCAAGGACCTCTACCTTGACCGCTTCAGCGACTGGGCTCCCGGTGCCATCGAACGGCTCGACCACCCAGACGACCGTGAGGTCATCACCCGCTTCATCCGCTGGCACATCCTGCGCCGGATGAACGAGGCCGACAGCACCAGCCGCGGCACCTTCCTCCGGTCCAAGCAGACCGTCACCGTCGCCATCGACTTCGTGACCTGGCTCCGCTCGCGTGGAGTCCGCCTCGAAGACCTCACCCAAGGTGACCTCGACGCCTGGCAGGCCGGCGGAACCACCACACGCGGGATCGCCAGCCGATTCCTCGGATGGGCCATCAAGACCAGACTGATCGACCCCGACCTCCGGCTCACGCCCCACCGCCGCGGCACGAGCCCCAAGCTCGACAGCCAAGCCCAGAACGAGGCCATCGACGACCACGTCCACAACACCGACATGCCCGCCAGACACCGGGCCATCGCCATCCTGCTCCTGGTCTTCGGACAGCCACTCGAGCGACTCGTCGCCCTGACCTGGGACGACGTCAACATCACCGGTGATCCCGTCAGGATCAGGCTCGGCGGAACCGCTGACATCGAGCTACACCCACCGCTCGACGAGCCGTTCCGCCAACTCGCTGTCCAGCCGCACAACCAGCAGACCGCCGCGCACCCCAACAGCAACTGGGTCTTCCCCGGCTACTCCCCCGGCAGGCATCTCGACGCCGGCTACATCGCCGGTCGACTCCGAGCCAGCGTCGGCGCACGAGCCGCTCGCCTCGGCACACTCCACGAGCTGAGCAAGCTCGCTCCCACCGCCGTCATCGCCGAAGTCCTCGGCTACTCCCCCGCCACCATCGAAAGGCACGCCATCGGATCAGCCGCGAACTACGCCACCTACATCCAAGCCAGGCTCGACGCCGATCGTTACTGACACTCTGGAAGCAATCTGCATTGCGGGGCCGGGGCCCTCAACGAGAGCCGTCCTCGACCGCGGTTGTGCGGATGACCTTCGCGGGTGAGCCGACTGCGACCACGTGATCGGGAATGTCGCTGAGAACGACGCTGCCAGCACCGACCACGGAGTTCCGGCCGATGGTGACTCCTGGGC
The DNA here is from genome assembly GCA_937867175.1 of uncultured Propionibacterium sp. GTDB lineage: Bacteria > Actinomycetota > Actinomycetes > Propionibacteriales > Propionibacteriaceae > Brooklawnia. The sequence goes on from CALMKG010000153.1 coordinate 3,366, forward strand.
CAACAGTGACTGCCGCGCCGAGCCACACGTTCCCACCAATCGTGATGGGCGCCGCTCGCTCCCAGCCCTCGCGCCGGCGTTGATGCTCATCGACCGGGTGAAGTGCCGTCATGAGTTGTGCCCCCGGTCCGATCCTCGCGTGTTCACCAACGGTGATGAGCGCGTCGTCCATGAAGAACGCGTTGGCGTTCACGAAGGCGTCTTGGCCGATCGAGATGTTGCTCCCGTAACTGGCTCTTCCCAGATGAGGGTGTAGCCGCGTAGGTGGGGGCGGTGTCGGGGTAGAC
>CALMKG010000154.1 GCA_937867175.1 uncultured Propionibacterium sp.
GCGCTCTTGAGGGAAGCATCAGACCTGGCCGTTCCGGTGAGGACTTGTTGTTCCATGTGCTCCTCGACTGGGGGCTCGAGTTGTCGCTGTCGATTGCGCGCGAGACAGTGGATGGGCATGAAGTCCTTGCAGTCGATGACGATGCGCTGATCGCTTGCTTCGCCGAGTCGATAACGCCCGAGGTCGTGCGGGCCATCGCTGACCGAGCGCCTTTGCGTGCGGTCTTTCGCAACGATGCCTTCGAGTCCGACGCGGCTCGCATCAACGCGGAGCAGGTGTTCCGCGAGGTCTCGCCGACGACCGACGTGAGGACGATCTGAGGAACGCTATGGCCATGACGACTGACGAACTCACCGAACTCCTGCATCGGCTGCTGGCCGGGTGGGAGAACGAGGTTGTCGAGTTCAAGGAGGCTGCGAGACAGTTCTCTGCGGACAAGACCGGTGAGTACGTCTCGGCGCTGAGCAACGAGGCCAACCTTCGCGGCGTCGGCTCGGGGTGGCTCGTCTTCGGCGTTTCGAACAGTCGCCAGATCGTCGGTACAACCCATCTCGTGGATGGTCTGCAGCGGCAGTCACTCAAGCACCACATCCATCAGTCGATTGACCAGGGGCTCACGATCCGCGAGGTCTACGAGGTCACCATCGACGGTGAGCGAGTGGTGTTGCTGGAGGTGCCCGCGGCACCGCGAGGCATTCCGATCTCGTGGAAGGGCGATTACCGTGCTCGCGCCGGTGAGAGTCTTGTACCGCTCTCGCTCGACAAGCTGGATGAGATAAGGCGGCAGACCATCGGCGCGGACTGGACCGCCGTCGTTGTTCCCGAGGCAACGCTGGCCCATCTTGATCCGGCCGCGATCGCACGCGCTCGTCAGGGCTTCACGGAGCGCTATTCGCCGCGCATCCCCGCTTCTGACGTAGCCGCGTGGGACGACGCAACGTTCCTTTCTAAGGCGAGGTTGACTCGCGACGGCGCGATCACGCGGGCGGCGCTTCTGCTCCTCGGTGCCGACACGTCCACCCATCTGTTGACGCCACATCCGGCCCAGATGACCTGGAAGCTGGTTGGTGAACAGGGAGGCTATGAGCACTTCAGGCTGCCGTTCCTGCTCAACACCACGGAACTCGCGAAACGCATCCGGAATGTCAAGCTACGCCTCCTGCCGCCGGATGAGCTGATCTATCGAGAGATCAGCAAGTACGACGAGCGCAGCTTGCTCGAAGCGCTCTACAACTGCATCGCGCACCAGGACTACACAAGGAACTCGCGGATCATCGTCACCGAGCATGCCGACCGCGTCGAGTTCCAGAGCGCGGGCGAATTCTACGACGGCACCCCCGATGACTATGCGCTCGATGAGCGGACGCCATCGCGATACCGAAACCCCTTCCTGGTGGAGGCGATGACGGAGCTGAATCTCATCGACCAGATGGGCTACGGCATCCACCGCATGGTCCAAGACCAGGTTCGCCGCTTCCTGCCTCTGCCTGACTACGATCTCAGCAGCTCTAATGAAGTGAAACTCACGATCCCCGGCGCGGTGATCGATGAGTCCTACTCGCAGCTCCTCATGGTGCGCACCGACCTCCCCCTCGAGGACGTGCTTGCTCTCGATCGCGTTCAGAAGGGGCTTCCCATCGCCGCCGCCACGGCCACGCGCTTGCGGAAAGGCAAGCTGATCGAGGGACGGAAGCCACATCTGCGGGTCTCCGAGGTAATCGCTGACGCGACTGGAAACCTCGTTGACTACGTGCGTACCCGCCCCCAGACAGACGCGCACTACGCATCCCTGATCCGCGACCTCCTGGAACGGGCAGGCAGTGCCACCAGGGAGGACATCAACGCGTTACTCATTCCCCTGCTGCCTGACGTGCTGACGGATGGTCAGAAGCTGAACAAGGTGTCTAACCTGCTTTCGCGGCTCCGTCGCGAGGGCTCGATCCGCAACACGGGAAGCCGTACCCAGCCGAGGTGGGAGCTTACGTAGATGCGGATCGAAGCTCGAAGTTACATAAGCGCCACAGCTACAGAGATCGCAACACCCCTTGTCAGCCATCGGCACCCTTTCGTAAATTCGTCATCTCAGGGTGCGGAGTGCAGAAAGAAAGATCCTCAATGAAGCTCCAGTTCAAGGTGCAGCAGTACCAGACCGACGCTGTCGATGCTGTCGTCGAGACCCTCGCTGGCCAGCCTAAGCACGACGGTATTTCCTACCGGGTCGACCCCGGCCGGATGAGCCCCACGACTGCCCCGGTCCTATTCGAGACGGATGAGCGACCCGACGCGGGCCTCCGTAACGCTGAGATCGCCCTGTCGGGTGCCCAGCTCCTGGAGAACGTGCATGCTGTGCAGCGGTCTCGGAACCTGCCGCTGTCGGTCAAGCTCGCCTCCAGCGCGGCCGCCCCAGGCGCTCCGAATCTGGACGTTGAGATGGAGACCGG